>JAXKHW010000236.1:0-2148 GCA_036549635.1 Collinsella sp.
CTTAGAGGTCCTCGCGCCAGAAGGGCATGCTCATGCAGCGCGGGCCGCCGCGGCCGCGGGAGAGCTCGGCGGAGGGCACGACGAGAAGGTCCAGGCCCTCCTTGTACAGCACGTCGTTGGTGACGGTGTTGCGGGCGTAGACGCAGATCTTGCCGGGCTCGACGCACAGGGTGTTGGAGCCGTCGTTCCACTGCTCGCGGGAGGCCGCGATCGGGTCGCCGCCGCCGCAGGGGATCAGCTTGACCTGGTCGACGCCGGTGGCGTCCTCCAGGACGTGCTCGAGGGTGTCCTCGATCAGGCGGATGTTCACGTCGCCCGGGTTCTTGCCGGCGGTCAGCTCGTAGACGCGCAGGGTGCCCATGATGGCGGGGTGGATCGTGAACTTATCGACGTCGATCTGGGTGAAGACCGTGTCGAGGTGCATGAAGGCGCGCGAGACCGGGATGTCGAAGGCCAGGATGCGCTCGACCTTGGAGTCGGAGTTCCAGAAGATGTTCTGGGCCATGACGTCGATGGCCGCGGCCTGGGTGCGCTGGGAGATGCCGACGGCGAGGGTCTTCTCGTTGATGTTCAGCACGTCGCCGCCCTCGGTGTGGAACTGGCAGTCGCGGCGGAAGTACAGGGAGACGTCCTTGTAGTCGGGGTGGTACTTGAAGACGTACTTGCCGTACAGGGTCTCGCGGTTGCGGGTGACCGAGTACATGCGGTTGAGGTTGACGCCCTCGCCGACGACCGCGAACGGGTCGCGGGTGAAGTAGAGGTTGGGCATCGGGTCGATGATCAGGTCGGACTCGGACTCGGAGTTGACCAGGGAGTCGAGGGTCGTGGACGCCGTGAGGGGCATGTCGATCTCGGCCTTGGTCATGCCGGCCATGGTCTTCTTGACGAACTCGAGGTTGTCCTCGATGGAGTCCAGCTTCTCGCGGACGATCTGCGGCATGTGCTGGCCGCGGATGCCGGCCTCGGCGATGTACTGGTCGGTGAACTCGGCGCGGGCGCCGGGGACCTGGTCGAACACCTCGGCGACGAGGTTCTCGAGGTAGAGTACCTCGACGCCCTGGTCCCTCAGGATCTGGGCGAAGGTGTCGTGCTCCTGCTGCGCGACCTCCAGGAACGGGACGTCGTCGAACAGGAGTCGCTCGAGCTCGTCGGGCGGCAGGTTGAGGAGCTCGTCGCCGGGACGGTGCAGGCAGACCTTCCTGAGCTTGCCGATCTCGGAAGGCACGTGCAGACCTTTCGTCATGGCCTCCTACCTTTCTTTCGGGCCTTACTGGCCGAATGTATCAGCGCCCCTCCGTATGGGACGCTGCTTGCTGACAGCTCTAGTTATATCCAAAAACCACCCGCAATTCCACCTCGCCCCCGAACGGTCAGCAAAGTGCGATGAACGGTATATCGCATATGATTCCCCCATGATGCACTTCAGTTTTCTAAAGCAGGTTTTCAAAGGTAAACGTTCTTTTTTCTAAGGAATTAAGCCAGACTGCATAAATATTTTCATGTTTAGGAATTGCATAGCTAAAACGGTTTTCTGCATATATATGTCGTTTGTCCGCGATTCGATTTGGATTCGATTATATTCAGCTCGCAATCATTCTTATTCATACATCCTCACCAGTTGAGTATGGATATAGATTGTTTTCAAAACGAGTCGGGCAGTTAGTTGCATGCCTTGACGGCGTAAGAAGTAGGTTAAGATACCGTTCGCACAATACGTCCGTGCCACAAGTCGACTAAATTGAGACAATAGTGAATAGGGTTAGGCTACCGTCCCCTGCGGGGACTGAACGGACAGATGCATATGCCGAGCAAAATCGAAAAAAAGCAAGCCGCCGCAAAGCTGCGCAAACCGCCGCGCGACTTCTCGTACACGCAGAACCGAGAGCTCAGCTGGCTACGCTTTGACAACCGTGTGCTCGACGAGGCTTTTGATGAGTCCGTGCCGCTGTTCGAGCGCCTTAAGTTCGTCTCGATCTTCGAGTCCAACCTCGATGAGTTCCTTATGGTGCGCGTGGGTGGCCTGTCCGACTTGGCCGAGCTCAAAAAGCAACCTGTCGACAACAAGAGCAATATGACCGCCTCCGAACAGGTCGATGCTGTCATGGCCGAAATGCCCGGGCTCCTTACCCGTTGGGAGTCCATCTTTAA
>JAXKHW010000237.1:0-4530 GCA_036549635.1 Collinsella sp.
GTCATCGAGATGTTGATGGCGTTGCCGTAGCTCTTGCTCATCTTGCGGCCGTCCAGGCCGGGCAGCAGCGGGGTCTCGGACAGCAGCGCGTCGACCTCGGGGAACACCTTGCCGTAGCGGTTGTTAAAGCGGCGGGCGATGGTGCGGGTGAGCTCGATGTGCGGCAGCTGGTCGCGACCGACCGGCACCACGTTGCCCTTGCAGAACAGGATGTCGCAGGCCTGGTGCACCGGGTAGGTGAGCAGGAGGCCGGTAAGCTCGTGGCCCGAGGCCTCCATCTCGGCCTTGACCGTGGGGTTGCGCGCCAGCTCGGCCTCGGACACCAGCGACAGGAACGGCAGCATGAGCTGGTTGGCGGCGGGCACGGCGGAGTGCGCGTAGATCATGGTCTTGTCGGGATCGATACCGCAGGCAAGGTAGTCCATGACCATGTTGTACACGTTGTCCTGGATGTGCTCGGTGGTGTCGCGGTCAGTGATGACCTGGTAGTCGGCGATGAGCACGTTGGTCTTGGCGCCCATGTCCTGCAGCTCAACACGGCCCTTGAGGGTACCGAAGTAGTGGCCCAGGTGCAGACGGCCGGTGGGGCGGTCGCCGGTGAGCATGGTGAACTTCTCGGGCGTCTTGGTCAGGCCCTCGCGAATGGCGTTGCTCTTTTGCAGCGCGACTTCGTAGCTGTTCTCGTTTGGCATGATTGCTCCTAACGTATGTTCATGGGTCAAGATGATAACGCGTTTATTGGAGGGGTGGTGCGTAAGTAGGCGAGGGGCGGGAGAGGGACGCGCGTGGTGCGGCATGTGCGATGGGTGCGGCGCGGCCGTGCTTGGCTAACGGTGCCTTGGCACATCCTCGGCAGCTTGCCCTAGAGCTTGTGGTGGCGCTCTTCTTTGCGCTCCTCGGCTGCCTGCTCCTCCTGCTTAAAGGCGGGGTCGTCGGGGGTGACCAGTTCGTCCTCGTGCGTGCGCTTGTTGTAATGGTGGCGCAGCACGGGTTCAAACAGGTGCAGGTGCTTGGCAAAGGCCGCCGAGCCAATGGCAAGCACGGTAAAGATGAGCACGCGCATGGGCACCTCGACCTGATTGACGGCGGCGGCGCCGGCCGAAAGCATAATGCACCAGGCATAGATGAGCAGCACAGCCTGTTTTTGGTTGTAGCCTTCTTGGATCAGGCGGTGGTGGATGTGGCCCTTGTCGGCCTGCCCGATGCTAATGTGGGCGCGCTTGCGGCGCACGATGGCGCTAAACGTGTCGATGATAGGCACGCCGGCAACGATGAGCGGGATGATAAGCGAGGTGAGTGCGGCGGTGCGGCTCACGTTGAGCAGCGAGATGGAGCCCAGCGCAAAGCCCAGAAGCAGCGACCCCGAGTCGCCCAAGAAGATGCTTGCGGGGTTGAAGTTGTAGCGCAAAAAGGCCAGACAGGCGCCAAAGAGCGCAATGGAGAGCGCGGCGGCGTCGATGCGGCCCGAGAGAACGGCCATCGAAAACATGGTGAACGAGGCGATGCCGCAGATGCCCGTGGCCAAGCCGTCGAGGCCGTCGATGAGGTTAATGATGTTGGTGAATGCCACCAGAAAGATTACGGTGATGGGGTAGGCGAGCCATCCGAGCATGATCTCGCCGGGAGCAAACGGGTTGACGATGACGCCGATTTTTAGGCCGCCCATGCAGGCGATAAGCGCGGCGAGGACCTGTCCGGCCAGCTTTTGCTTGGGCGTGAGCTGGAAGACGTCGTCGATAGCGCCGGTCGCAAAGATGACGGTAAAGGAGAGCGCCAGCATGGGATAGCTAATGTGAAGGCGCGGGTGCGGCACCAGGACGGGTGGCCAGCCTAGGTACCAGGTGCCTAGGATTTGCACAATGCAGGCAACGACCAGGCCCAAAAACACCGCCGTTCCGCCCAAACGCGGGATGGGCTTGGTGTTGATGCGGCGCTTAGAAGGATAGTCGACGGCATCGAGCTTAATTGCCAAGCGCTTGACCAGGGGCACCGCGAGGAAGGTCGTGATAAAAGCCGCCGCTGCCACGCATAGGTACGGTATGTAGCTCGGGGATGAAGCCATGAATCTAAAAACCGCCAAGCGTCGAAGGAAAAGGTCAAAGGTTGCTACGCGGAAATGGCATAGCTGTCCCATGATACTCGACCGAGGGGGGTGCGGAGGTTTGCACCGTGCGATTATCACGCGCATACCAGATATTGGAATGTTGTCGATGGCTTGTCGGGATGCCGGCGGGGATCCATATGGACTGTATGGTGATTTTCGGCAAAAGAAAACCACCCCCCACGTTACGAAAATGAACCCACCTAAAACAGGTGGGTGCCCTCATCGACTGTTCCAGCGTCCTTAACAACGAAGGATACCTGTACTAGGCACGACTGTGTGGGCTCCCTAAATAAACGCGACGGTTCACCCAGTTGCTCCGCGGGGGGCGGAATACCTACATCATAAAGCGGCACTTTATCGATTCCAGTCTTGACATTACAAAAATCGTGTCGGACGATTACGGCGCCTTAGGGACGGAGCCGTCTACGCGGCCTGGCCCTTTACGTTTGAGCTGCTGAATCGTTGTTTTGGAGCATGTTTTTATGCCGACGTCGTTGACCGAACTTTTTTCGCCCGCCTGCCATTTGTGTCCGCGCCGTTGCGGTGCGGCGCGCGATGAGGGCGCGCGCGGCGTATGCGGTGCTAACGACACGCTCAGGGTGGCCCGCGCGGCGCTTCATATGTGGGAGGAGCCGCCTATCTCGGGCGAGGCCGGTTCGGGCACGATCTTCTTTAGCGGTTGCTCGCTTAAATGTATCTACTGCCAGAACCACGAGATCTCGACCGGCAATTTTGGCCTTGAGATTTCGCCTGAGCGCCTGGTCGAGATTATGCTGGAACTGCAGGACCAGGGTGCCAACAACATCAATTTGGTGACGGCGACGCACTATGCGCACCTGTTGCCTGCCGCGATTGCCGCGGCACGGGCGCGCGGGCTGGTCATCCCGATCGTCTACAACACGAGTGGTTACGAGCGTGCGAGTGCCGTGGCGGCGCTGGGCGACCTGGTCGATGTGTGGCTCACCGACTTTAAATATGCCGATGCCGGGCTTGCGCAGTCGCTTTCTCATATTAAGGACTACCCGCGCGTGGCCGTGTCGGGTCTGGCCCAGATGGCGCGCGAGATCGATCGCCGCGGGGGAGAGTTGGTGGATGAGGGCGGGCTCATGAAGCGCGGCATCATCGTGCGCCACCTGGTGCTTCCGGGGCATGCGGACGATTCGTGTCGCGTACTGGACCTGGTGTGGCAGACGGTGGGCGACGTGCCGATCTCGGTCATGAACCAATACACGCCCAATGCGCTCATGCGCGAGCAGGGCGGCGACCTGGCACGCGCCGTGACGCGCGAGGAGTACGAGCAGGTGCTCGACCATGCCGACGACCTGGGCTTTACGACGATGTTCTGGCAAGAGGGCGGCGCGGTAGACGAGAGCTTCACCCCGGCCTTCGACAGCACCGGTGTTCTTACCAGGGCAAAGTAGTGCGTTCGTCGATGATTTTTCTGGGACGGGGATAAAAAATCATCGAGAGCATCGCCTGTTCGAAAAGTTGCCAAAATAGCCGCGCCCCAAAAAGACTGGTTATTGGGCGTTGACAGTTGGCGAGCCGTAGGTAAAATATCGACTTGTCCTGGGGACGTAGCTCAGTTGGGAGAGCGCTGCCGTCGCATGGCAGAGGCCGAGGGTTCGACTCCCTTCGTCTCCACCCTTGGATTTGATAAGCCGCTGACATTGTGTCGGCGGCTTTTTTTAAAAGAAAGGGCTATACCATGGCCGAGCTTGAGTCCCAACCATTGTCCGACGAGGAGCGCGCTGAGGTGGAAGAGCTCCGCGCTGAGAAGGCCCGCCGCGAGGCTCGGGAAGAGGCCCGTCGCGAGCGTGAGGAGCTGGCTGCCCTGCGTGCCGAGCGTGCGAAGGCCGAGGAGGTCGCCGCGAACGCCGCATCCGCACCGGCGCCCGCGCCCAAGCCCACTGCTGCGAAGCCTGCACCTGCCGCGCCCAAACCTCAGCCTAAAAAGGCCGCTCGTCCCAAGTCCGTCGAGCCCAAGCCGAGCCGTGACGAGATGACCTTTGCCCAGCGCATGGTTACCTCCAAGGAGCCTACGGGCGAGAACGAGATCCCTGGCATGGCGCCGGCTCAAAAAATCATCATTATCCTTGCCCTCATCGCGTTCGTCGTCTTTATGGGCTACACGATCCTGACCAGCATGGGCCTGCTCTAACCGATTTGCATCGGGCGTCATGTCCGCATGCTCTGCTCTCGTTCAACCCTCAAATTCTGCACCACACATCCGAAAGGTCGCCCCATGGCTTTGACCGACATCTCTCATCCCACCGACATTGCAATGCTCACCGATCTGTACGAGCTCACTATGGCCCAGGGCCTGTGGGAGAGCGGCAAGGCCAATGAGCAGGGTTGTTTTACCGCGTTTTACCGCGACCATCCCTTTGGCAGTGCCTATGCCGTCATGTGCGGCACCGCCGAAC
>JAXKHW010000238.1:0-2422 GCA_036549635.1 Collinsella sp.
CCCAAGGCCAGCCAGCAGGAGTTCAAGACCGACGAGGAGGCCCGCCAGGCACTCCAGCAGGGTCGCGTTGATGCCTACGTCATCGATAACAACATGCAGCAGAGCGCCCTGGTCCGCGAGCCCGGCAAGTACAAGATCGCCGGCAAGCCCTTCGGCAGCAAGGAGCCCTATGGCATTGGTCTGCCGCTCGATTCCGACGGCGTCGCCTTTGTCAACGACTTCCTTAAGAAGATCGAGGACGATGGCACCTGGACCGAGCTGTGGCAGATCTGCATCGGCGACCGTACGGGCGACACCAATGTTCCCGAGCTTCCCGAGATCGGCGCCTAGGCAGCGAGCCTGGTAACGGCCGCAACGAAACCATATGGAAACGCATGATGCGCTTTATTGCGGTAAACTGTTTCCTCACTGAGTTGTCGGGGCTTCCGTACACACGGGAGCCCCTTTCCTTATCGGCGGGAGGTCCGCATGAGTCTCTCCGAACTCTGGTCGCTCTATGGCCAGAACTATATCGACGCGCTGCTAGCAACCTGGGGCATGACGCTTGAGTCGTTTGCCATCGCCATGGTACTGGCCGTCGCCGTCACCGTGATGCGCGTGTCGCCGCTCAAGCCGCTGCGCGTCTTTGGCGACCTGTATGTCCAGGTCTTCCGTAACATCCCCGGCATCGCGCTGCTCATCATCGTCGTCTACGCACTGCCGCCGCTCAAGGTCGTTCTGCCCTACCGCACCTGCGTTATCGTCGCTACGGTCCTTTTGGGCTCGGCCTTTGGTTCCGAGAACTTTATGAGCGGCATCAACACCGTCGGCGTCGGCCAGGTGGAAGCCGCACGTTCGCTCGGCATGAGCTTCAGCCGTATCCTCGCCAAGATCGTGATTCCGCAGGCACTGCGCTCAAGCGTATTGCCCATGACCAACCTCTTTATCGCCGTCATGCTCACTACCGCCTTGGGTAGCCAGGTGCCGCTTAAGCCGCAAGAGCTCACCGGCGTGGTGAGCTATATCAACACGCGCTCACTTGGCGGCGTCGCCGCGTTCTTTATCTCGGCGCTCGGTTACCTAGGCACGGCCTTTGTGGTGAGCCACATTGGCAACTATATCGATAAGAAGGTGAGAATCCTCCGATGAGCAAGCATTCCTCCCCTGCACTCACCATGCGCGATGCGCTCTACGAGGCTCCCGGCCCCAAGATGCGCGCCAAGATTCGCATCGGCACCGCCATCTCGCTTGTTGCCGTCGCCGTGCTCGTCGCCCTCGTGTTGCAGCGCTTTTATGTGACCGGCCAGCTTTCGGTTCACTATTGGTTTTTCTTTACGCACCTCACCACCTGGAAGTTCCTGCTTGCCGGCTTTGAGGGCACCGTTAAAGTCGCACTCACCGCTGGCGCCATCGCGCTGGTGCTGGGCTTAGCCCTTATGCTCGGCCGTACCAGCGACATTAAGCCGCTGCAGCTGGTCTGCCGCGTGCTCACCGACTTTTTCCGCGGCGTGCCGAGCCTGCTGTTCATCTACTTCTTCTTTTTGGTGCTGCCCCAGTACAAGATCGCGCTACCGTCGTTTTGGATGCTCACGCTTCCCGTCGCGCTCGCTGCAGCTGGCGTACTTGCCGAGATCTTCCGTGCCGGCGTCAACGCCGTGCCGCGCGGCCAGGTCGAGGCCGCCCAGGCACTCGGTCTCTCCAAAGCTAAAATCACCTTTAAAATCGTGTTGCCGCAGGCTATCCGGTTTATCATTCCGTCGTTGATTTCGCAGCTCGTGGTCGTAGTCAAAGACACCACCGTGGCCTACGTGGTGAGCTACCCCGACCTCATGCAAAACGCCCGCGTGCTCATTACCAACTACGACGCCCTCGTGTCGGTCTACCTGGTTATCGCGGTCATCTACATCCTCATCAACGTCGCGATTAACAAGGCCGCTGTCTACGTTTCGCACAAGACCGGCGCGACCATCATCCGCTAACGCTTTACCATTTCAAGTCATAAGGAGCCGAGCACCATGGCACAGAGCACTTCTACTTCTGGCAACCAGCCGCTTATCGAGCTCAAGCACGTCGATAAGCACTATGGCGACCTGCACGTCCTCAACGACATCAATCTCTCGGTCGACCGCGGCGAGGTCGTCGTTGTGATCGGCCCCTCGGGCTCGGGCAAGTCGACCATGTGCCGCACCATCAACCGCCTGGAAACCATCGACTCGGGCGAGATCCTCATCGAGGGCGAGCCCCTGCCGCAGGAAGGCAAGGATCTTGCCCGCATGCGCGCCGAGCTGGGCATGGTCTTTCAGCAGTTCAACCTGTTCGCACATATGACGGTGCTGCAGAACGTCATGCTGGGGCCGGTCGACGTGCTGGGCGTGTCCAAGGAGGAGGCTCGCGAGCGCGCCATGGACCTGCTGAGCCGCGTGGGCGTGGCCGAGCAGGCCGA
>JAXKHW010000239.1:0-2263 GCA_036549635.1 Collinsella sp.
GAGCCATCTGAATGCGCTCGTAGCAATACTTGTCGTGCATGTAGTGAATGATGTTCAGCGAGTTGACGTACACGCCAGCGAGCCACTTCATCATGTCGTTGTACTTGGCCACAACGTCGTCGTAATCGAGCGTATCGCCCTCGACGGCGCGATACTTGGGGCCGACCTGCTTCTTGGAGACCTCGTCAACACCGCCGTTGAGTGCGTACAGCAGGCACTTGGCCAGGTTGGCGCGGGCGCCGAAGAACTGCATCTCCTTGCCGATGCGCATGGAGGACACGCAGCAGGCGATGCCGTAGTCGTCGCCGTGGTAAACGCGCATGAGGTCGTCGTTCTCGTACTGGATCGAGGAGCTGGCGACGGAAGTCTTGGCGCAGAACTTCTTGAAGTTCTCGGGCAGACGGGTCGACCACAGAACGGTCATGTTGGGCTCGGGGCTGGTGCCCATGTTCTCGAGCGTGTGCAGGTAGCGGTAGCTCATCTTGGTAACGAGCGTACGGCCGTCAACACCCATGCCACCGATGGACTCGGTGACCCACTGCGGATCGCCGGTGAACAGGGCCTGGTACTCGGGGGTACGGGCAAACTTGACCATGCGGAGCTTCATGATGAAGTGATCCACGAACTCCTGGATCTGCTCCTCGGTGAAGGTGCCGTTGGCAAGGTCGCGCTCAGCGTAGATGTCGATGAACGTGGAGGTACGGCCGATGGACATAGCGGCGCCGTTCTGCTCCTTAACGGCAGCGAGGTAGGCGAAGTACATCCACTGGATGGCCTCCTGCGTGTTGGTAGCAGGGTTGGAAATATCGAAACCATAGGTCTCGGCCATCATCTTGAGCTCGCCGAGGGCGCGAATCTGCTCCTGCAGCTCCTCACGATCGCGGATGTTGTCGGCGGTCATGACCGTCGGGGTGGAAGCCTTCTGGGCCTCCTTGTCCTTGATCAGGTAGTCGACGCCGTACAGGGCAACACGACGGTAGTCGCCGATGATGCGGCCGCGGCCATAGCCATCGGGCAGACCGGTGATGATGTGGGCCGAACGGCAAGCACGCATCTCGGGGGTGTAGACATCGAAGACGCCGGCGTTGTGGGTCTTGCGCTCGAAGGTGTAGCGCTCGACAACGCTCTCGTCGACCTTGTAGCCGTGCTGGCTGGCAGCCTGGCAAGCGATGCGGATACCACCGTTGACGTGCAGCGCGCGCTTGAGCGGCTTGTCAGTCTGGAGACCGACGATGGTCTCCTTCTCGCGGTGGGCGTTATCGATGTAGCCAGCGGGGTGGCTCACGATACCCGTGACGGTCTTGGTGTCCATATCGAGGACGCCGCCCTGCTCGCGCTCCTTGAGCAGCAGGTCGAGAACCTCGCCCCACAGCTCCTTGGTACGCTCGGTCGGACCGACGAGGAACGACTCGTCGCCCTCGTAGGGGGTGTAGTTCTTCTGGATGAAGTCTCGGACGTCAACCTCTCCCGTCCAAATGCCTTCCTTGAAGCCTTCCCATGCCTCCTGCATTGTGTAACCACGCTCCTAGTTACGTGTAATGCGGCGCTCTCTCACACCGCTGCTTATTGAATTCTTGAATTTTCGGCTTGCACTACCGGCTTCTTCCGTTCTTCACCACACGTTGGTGCAGGGAAAACGTTTGTCCACCTTGGAACTACAACCCAAAACCCAAGATTTCACCCGTCTGAGAAGGATAACATAGCGACCCTCTCCATCTGGGCTGTTATATGTTTCTTTTTTTATATCATAAGGGCGTTTTTTACAAACCCGCAGGAAATGCGAGCGTGAACAACTACCGTTCACCGATTTGTTTAGTTTTTTCCTTGCCTTTGTACGACGTTCACTCTAGCTGTTATGCCAGCTTTAGCAGGGTAAAGTGCCTCTGAGTGGGCTTTGGGACATGCCTAGAGATCTACCCCTAACTTTGCTGATACCGACGGTGTACGGAGGTCGCCTAAAGGTTGTTTTCTAGGCATGTCCCAAAATCTACCGTATAGGGTGCGCGTGCGGGGGTATCATCTTCCCCCGAAAATAGTTTCTAGTGTGAGGGGTTTTCGGTGGAAGATACCGATTTCCGTGAACTTGGACGTCAGCTCCTTACCGAGTTCGGCAGCATGCATCAGCGCATTTCGCGCTTTGCGGACAAAGCCCTCGGCGGCGAGATGGCCGTCATGCGCGCCCTCATGCTCGCTGGCGGTTCGCTCACGCCGAGCGAACTCGCCGATCGCGCCTGGGTCTCGAGCGCCCGCATCGCCAATATCC
>JAXKHW010000240.1:0-2167 GCA_036549635.1 Collinsella sp.
ATCTTAAAGAGCATGAAGGTCCAGTCCTGGGCCTCCAGACCACCCTGTCCGGGCTTGATGGTCACGATGGCATCGCCGTGATCGAACTCACCGGTAAACCAGCTCGAAAGCTCAAGCTCATCGATGGCACGGGCCAGGCGCTCAGCCGTGGCTGTAGCCTCCTCGCGAAGGGCGACGGCATCGGGGTCATCCCCCATCTCCTCGGCAAGCTCCAGCGCGGCGCGGGCATCGGAAAGCTCGCCCCGCGCGGTATCCACGGCAGCGATATCTTCCTTGGTACGCGCGATCTCCTCCATGGTGGCACGGGCGGCGTCGGCGTCATCCCAAAAGCCAGGGGCAACACTTTTGGCCTCGAGCTCGGTCACGCGCGTGCGCTTTTCGTCCAAATGGAGATACGACTCGACCTCGCCGAGCCGGTCCGCGAACGCGTCCAGCTCGGCGGGCGTTACCTCTAAAGCCTCAGCCATTAACGATTCCTGCCGTGGCAGTACTTAAACTTCTTGCCGCTACCGCAGGGGCACGGGTCGTTGCGGCCCACGTTGACGTACGGATCGTCGCTCTCGGACTTGCGGTAGGTCGTCACCTTGCCACCGTTGTTAACGGCAGCCGGACCACCCTGGACAGCCGTGCGGGCCTGCACCTGTGCCTGCTTACGCAGCACCGAGTCGCCGTTGTCACCATCGACCTCGGCAGGACCGGAGAAGCGCGCGCCCTCGAGCGCGGGCTCCTCCTTGTGCTCCACGGCACGCGGGGCAGCCTTGATCTCGATGCGCAGAACCGTGCGCAGGTAATCCTCATACATGGTGTCGACGAGCATCTGGAACGCGCCGTAGGCCTCGGTCTTGTACTCGACCAGCGGGTCGCGCTGGCCAAAGCCGCGCAGGCCGATGCCGGTCTTGAGGTAGTCCATCTCCTGCAGGTAGTTCATCCAGCGGGTATCGATGACGCGCAGCATGACCTGGGTGTTGAGCTCGCGCATCAGGTCCTCGCCCAAGCGCTCGGCCTTCATGTTGTAGCACTTCTCTACGTAAGCCAGGACATCGGCAGCCAGGGCCTCATAATCCTCGTCGGGGAACTTCGGCGTATCGATGTGGCCGGTGAGCTCCACAACCCACTTGCGCAGGCCCTCCAGGTCGCGCTCGCCATCGTGACTGTCCTTGGTGCAGAACTCCTGCACGCAGCGGTACACGGTGTCGTGCATGACCTCGGTGATGTGGTCGGTCAGGTCCTTGCCGTCCAGAATCTTATTGCGCTCGGCGTAGATGACCTGGCGCTGCTTGTTCATGACGTCGTCGTACTCAAGGACGCTCTTACGCATGGAGAAGTTGATGCTCTCGACCTTGTGCTGGGCGCTCTCGACGGCCTTGGAGATGATCTTGTGCTGGATGGGCATGTCGTCGCCCATGTCGGCCGTGACCATCATCTTGGAGACGCGGTCCATCTTGTCGCCGCCGAACAGGCGCATGAGGTCGTCCTCGAGCGACAGGTAGAACTGGGTCTCGCCCGGATCGCCCTGACGGCCGGAACGGCCGCGCAGCTGGTTGTCGATACGACGGGACTCATGGCGCTCGGTGCCGATGACGGTCAGGCCGCCGGCGGCAAGCACGCGCTCGCGCTCGGCCTTGCAGGTCTCCTTGGCCTCGGCGTTAAACTGCTCGAGCTGCTCGGGCGTCACATCCTCCATGGTCAGGCCCTCGTACTCCAGGCGCTCGCGCACCAGCTCGTCGGGGTTGCCGCCCAGCAGGATGTCGGTACCACGACCGGCCATGTTAGTAGCGATGGTCACGGCGCCGTAGCGTCCGGCCTGGGCAACGATATGAGCCTCGCGCTCGTGATGCTTGGCGTTGAGGACCTCGTGCGCGATGCCGCGCTTGGTAAGGGCGGCGGACAGCTTCTCGGAACTCTCGATGGAGACGGTGCCCACCAGGACCGGCTGGCCCTTGGCGTGACGTCGCTCGACATCGTCGGCGACGGCGTTGTACTTGGCCTGAATGGTACGGTACACCAGGTCCTCGTGATCCACGCGCTGCACGGGCTTGTTGGAAGGGATGACTTCGACGGGCAGCTTGTAGATCTCGCGGAACTCGGCATCCTCGGTAAGTGCCGTGCCGGTCATGCCGGAGAGCTTGTCATACAGACGGAAGTAGTTCTGCAGGGTGATGGTGGC
>JAXKHW010000241.1:0-19367 GCA_036549635.1 Collinsella sp.
AGCGTGCAGCCGCAGAGCGTGCAGCCGCAGAGCGTTTCGCGCTTTCGCCGCGCGAGCGCGATGTGATCGCGTCGCTTGGCTAGCGCGAAACTAATCAGGAAGGAGGCCGCAGGTGCCCAAGAAGGACAAGCCGCTCACGGCGAAGCAGGAGGCGTTCGCCCGCGAGATGGCCAAGCCACGCGCCAAGCAGCAGGACGCGTACCGCGCGGCCTACGACTGCAAGCGCATGAACTACAACTCGATAAGCTGCGCCGCCTCCAAGCTGATGCGCGACCCACGAATCGCGCACAGAATCCAGGAAATCCGCGACGCGGCCGCCAAGGACTGCCGCTGGGAGCTGCAGGACGCGGCCGCCCCGCTGTTCGAGGTGCTGGACGGCGCGCTGCCCATCTTCCGCCGCCAGGCGGCCGAGGGCAGCATCAACGGCGACGCGCGCCTGGCCATAACCGAGAGCGTGAAGCTGCTCAACGACATGTTCGGCGTGGACGGCGCGAAGGCCGCCATGGCGGAGGCGGGGGTGACCATCGTTGACGACCTCGGTTAGGCTCTCGGACGTCGTGGCCTCCGTGTTCGCCGGCGTGTGGCGCTCCATCAAGGCGCACGAGTTCACGCACTACTGGTTCAAGGGCGGGCGCAACTCCACCAAGTCGTCGTTCATATCCATCGCCATCGTGCTGCTGATCATGCTCAACCCGGAGGCCAACGCCGTCGTGCTGCGCAAGGTCGGCAACACGCTGCGCACGTCCGTGTACGAGCAGATAGGCTGGGCGTGCGACGTGCTGGGCGTGGCGCACCTGTTCGACTTCGGCCTGTCCCCCATGGAGGTGACGTACCGCCCCACCGGGCAGGTCATACGCTTTGTGGGATGCGACAAGCCGAAGAAGCTGAAGTCCGCGAAGTTCCGCACCGGCTACTGCGCCGTGGTGTGGTTCGAGGAGGTAGACGAGTTCGACGGCATGGACGAGGTGCGCAGCGTGCTGGCCACGTTCCTGCGCGGCGGCGACATGTTCTGGGTGTTCTACAGCTACAACCCTCCCCGCTCGGCTCGCAACTGGGTGAACAAGGAGGCGCGCGACCTGGAGGCCCACCCGGGCGAGGACGGGCGCTTCATATGCCACACCACGTACCTGGACGTCATAGACGAGCACCCCGAGTGGATAAGCGCCGCGGCGCTGGCGGAGGCCGAGCGCAGCCGCCGCAAGACGCCCGACTCCTACCGCTGGCAATGGCTCGGCGAGGTCATCGGCACGGGCTCCGAGGTGTTCCCCGACGAGCTGCTGGACATACGCCCCATCACCGCGGAGGAGCGCGCGTCCATCGCCCTGCGCTCGTTCGGCGTGGACGCGGGCAGCGTGCACCCCTGGGTGTTCATGGAGGCGGGCTACGACGAGAACGAGCGCGTGCTGTACCTGCTGGACGAGGAGAGCCGCCAGGGAACCGAGGCCATCGACGTCAAGACCGCCGAGCTGGTGGCGGCCAAGCTGCAGGCGGCCGAGGACCCCGCCGCCGACGTGTGGTGCGACAGCGCGGCGCGCGGCATGATCCTCTACTACCAGGAGCAGGGCATCGGCGCGCAGAAGTCGCTCAAGCAGGGCCTGAACGCGCCCAAGAGCCGCATCAGGTGGATGCAGAATCTTACGCGCATAGTCATCGACCCCGACCGCTGCCCGCTCGCCGCCAAGGAGTTCCCCGAGTTCGAGTACGTGTCGAACGGGCAGGGCGACATAACCGAGACACTGCCGAAGGTGAACGACGACGCGATAGACGCGGCGGGCTACGCCGCAGGACTGTGGATAAGGAGCAACCTCTGATGGAAAAGCGAGGCAACACGGGCTACGCCGAGGCGTGGCTGCGCCGCATGGGATACCAGCCGGACACCCGCATGCAGGGCATGGTGGGCGTCTGGTTCGGCTGGTTCGCGGCGAACAACGGCTGGTACCACTACAGCGAGCGGCGCGGCTTCCGCGTGTACAAGCGCGAGCGCGCCAGCCTGCACCCGGCGGCGCTCGTGGCCGACGAGTGGGCCAGTCTGCTCATGAACGAGAGCACGATCATATCCAGCACGAGCGACGAGCGCCGCGCCTGGATGGCGCGCTACTTCGCCAACCCCAAGGCGACGGGCGGCGTCGGCGACGAGGGGCACGAGGACGGCCAGGCCGCGCCGCAGCCGACAGAGGACGGCGACGCGCCCACATCGTTCGCCATGGACAACGCCGACTTCATAGCCCGCGCGTTCGCCATGGGCACGGGCGCGTGGGTCATCGAGCCGCGAGGCGTGACCGACAGCGCCTACACGCCCGACGCCGAGCTGCGCATCGTGCGCTACGACGCCACGCAGATAGTCCCGCTCACGTGGAGCGCCGACGACTGCACGCAGTGCGCGTTCGTGGGCCGCGTGGAGGTCGCCGGGCGCGACTACGACCAGTGCCAGGCCCACGTGCTCAAGGGCGGCACCTACCACATCCTCACGCAGCTGTTCGACACCAAGACGCACAAGCAGGTGGCGGTCGAGGGCATCAGCGCCGACATGGACACGCGCTGCACCCGCCCGCTTTTCGCGCTGGTGCGCCCCGCCGTGTCGAACCGCTTCTACGACTACTGCGCGATGGGCGCGAGCGTGTACTGCAACGCCGTGGGGGCCATGAAGGTGGTCGACGAGGCCGCCACCTCCCTGCTCGACCACATTCGCGTGGGCCGCCCGCGCACGTTCGTGGACAAGACCCTCATAGAGTCCAAGACCGACAAGGGGCCGGACGGCAGCCTCACGAAGACCTACTACGCCTTCGGCGAGGCCGACGACACCATCTTCAGCATGAACCCCGGCGACGAGGGGTCGGCCAAGATCCAGACCGTTCAGAGCGACCTCAAGGCCGACGAGAACGCCAGCGCCATCAACACGGGCCTGCGCCTGCTGTCGGTGGCGTGCGGCTTCGGCAACGGCTACTTCTCCTGGGAGTCGCACACGGGCCTGAAGACCGCCAAGGAGGTGGCGGCCGACAACTCGCAGCTGATGCGATCCATCCACCGGCACGAGAACGCCCTGCGCAAGTCCATCGTGCGCCTCGTGAACGGCATGGCCGACGCGTGCCGCAGCATCAAGGGCGAGGCCGTGCCCTACGGCGACGTCACCGTGGACTTCGACGACTCCATCATCAGCGACACGCAGAGCGCGCGCGAGATGGCCATGAGCGAGGTCGGCGCGGGCATCATGGCCCCGTGGGAGTACCGCCGCCGCTTCTACGGCGAGACCAGCAACGAGGCCAAGGCCAACGTGCCCGAGCAGCAGGGCGGCGCGTTCGACATGCTGGGCGACGGGCTCGCCTGATGCTGGGGCCGGACTACATAGAGCACTTCACCGACGCAGCGCAGGGGGCCATGGACGAATACACCCTGCGCCTGGTGTGCATCTACGCCGCGCTCATAGGCTCCATCGACTTCGAGGGCGACAGCGCCTACTCGCAGGCCGCCCGCAAGGCGGCGCTTGCCGCCAAGGACGTGCAGAAGGCCATGAACGAGGAGGGCCGCAGAGCCGCGCGCGAGGCTGCCAAGGCTGCGGCCGAGGCCGTGGCCAAGAGCGCCGAGGCCGACCTGGCCACGCTGGGCACGGCCATGGGCGCGCTGTCCAAGACGATGCAGTGGAGGCTGCACAACTCAGCGCGGGCCACGGCGGCGGGAGTGCAGGACGTCGTGAGCCGCGACAACCTGAAGATGCCCGCCAACGTGCAACGCGCCTACCTCGAAGTCGTGGCGCAGGCCGTGGCTCGGGTGAACTCGGGCATGGCGGGCTACGAGCAGGCCACCCGCGAGGCCGTGCTGAAGCTGGCGCGGCGCGGCGTGTCCGTCGTGGACTACAAGAGCGGGGCGTGGGCGCAGGCGGACGTGGCCATGCGCCGCCACATTCGCACGCAGGCGGTGCAGGCCGGCAGCCGCAACACGCTGGAGCTGCTTGAGGAGACCGGGCACGACCTCGTGCAGACCTCCTCGCACGGCGGGGCGCGCGAGAGCCACGCCAAGTGGCAGGGCCGCGTGTTCAGCCTGTCGGGCAAGTCCAAGAAGTACCCGCCGTTCTACCGCGAGACGGGCTACGGCTCTGTCGATGGCCTGTGCGGCGCGAACTGCAAGCACGACTTCGGCATCTACGTGGAGGGCCAGCAGCTGCGGTACGAGCGCGATCCCGATGGCGGCGACGAGAAGCGCGAGGAGCGATACCAGGCAGAGCAGAAGCAGCGCGAGCTTGAGCGCGGCATACGCGCCGCCAAGCGCGAGGCAACGGCCCTGGAGGCCGCCGGGCTCGACAACACCAAGGAGCGCCTGCGCCTGGGCAAGCTGCAGAAGCGCCAGCGCGAGCACATAGCCGCCCATCCCTACCTGTCCCGCGAGCGCACGCGCGAGGCCGCCGTGGAATCGAAGGAGCGCATCTACCCGCTTGCCACGGACAAGACCTGGGTGCGCGAGAAGTTCATGCCGGGCAAGGGCGCGGGCACCGCCGCAGACGTGAGCCGCCGCGCCGTGAACGGCAGGGCCTACCACGACAAGGTGGCGTCCCTTCCCATCCCGAAGCGCGCAAGCGAGGCCGTGTACGCCGAGAGCCGCCGCATCCTGCGCGACCGCGACGGCACGGGCTACGAACGCATGTCCGTCGTGTCGTGGAAGAAGGGCGAGCGCGTCACCGACACCTTCGGGCACGGCCTGAAGAGCCAGGCGTGCGGCCTGACCGCCAAGCAGGTGGAGGCGTGCAGGCGCACCAAGGGCGGCGTGGTGCTGATCCACAACCACCCCATGAGCTCGCCGCCGTCGTGGACCGACATTCGAACGGTGGCGGAAAACGACTGGGTGCGCAGCTCGGTGGTGGCGTGCCACGATGGTACAATCTACGAAATCAAGGTGAACGACCGCAGCGTCGTGCAAGCGTACGAGGAGCTGCGAGAGCTGGCGAAAAGAGAGTGCCCGAACGCGGGCGGCGATGTTATCGACCAGCTTGCCACCGAAATGCTCTACGAGCGAAACGAGGAAGCGAAATGGTTCAGGCTGACAAAAAAGAAGTGACGCCAGAGGACTGGGTGCTCGTCATAGATGACAGCGCCTCCGAGTCGAAAGCCGCCGAAAAGCTGACCAAAGAAGAGCGCGAGGAGCTTTTTGCCAAGTCCCGCAAGGTTCTGCGCGACGCGGGGCTGATGAAGTAGACCAAGCGACAACCGAGCAGGCGCACGGCATCAAGGCCGCCCATCACGGGCGGCCTTTTCTTTTGCCTGGCGACACCTCGGGGAAGATGCGGTCACGCGATGGGGCGGCGACAACGGCCCCGCACGCGACCGCGGCGACAACGGCGGGCCATCCAAGCGCGCAGGGAAGCGCGAAAACCAAACACGGAAGGAGCAAGCGATGGCTGAAGACAACAAGCCCCAGGGAAACGAGGGCGGCGAAGGCCAGCAGACCGAGCCCCAGAAGGAGGTCGTGTCCTACGCGAAGTACAAGCGCGAGACCGACGAGTACCAGGAGCAGGTGAAGGCCCTCAAGGCCGAGCTGGAGCAGCGCGACAAGCAGATCGAGGAGTTCACCTCCAAGGCGGGCAACGCCGAGGAGCTGCAGGCCGCGCTCGACAAGGCCAAGGCCGACAACGAGGCGTACAAGGCCGACGCCGAGAAGCGCGAGGCCGACATGCGCCGCGACTTCGCCATCGACACCAAGCTGGCGCAGATGGGTGTGCGCAACGCCAAGGCAGCGCGCGCGATCATCCCGAACATCGCTGACGCGAAGCTGGACGAGCAGGGCAACCTCACGGGCATCGACTTCGAGGCCCTGAAGAAGGATAACGCCTACATGTTCACCGACCAGCCCCGCGAGAGCGCGGGCGGCGACCCCAAGGGCGGCGCAGGCTCCGACGGCCTGGCCGACTTCCGCGCAGCTTTCGGACTCACCGACGAATCTTCAAAGGAGTAAATCATGCCAAACAGCATCGAACTGCCCAAGGGCTACGAGAACGTGCTCATGGAGGCGTACCGCAAGGAATCCCTGACCGCAGTGCTTGAGAGCGCCGCGCCGCAGGGCAACATCGCGCAGATGGAGCAGCTGGGCGAGTTCTACTATCCCGTCTACTCCATGGGTGGCCTGGGCGACGTGCAGGCCAACGGGCGACTGCCGCAGAACAGTGGCGCGTCCCTGACTTGGAAGCCCATCAGCGCCAACTACGACCGCGGCACCATCCTGGAAATCGACCAGAAAGTGGACGCCCAGTCCTTCAATCTGGCGTTCGGCAACGCCGCCGCGCACTTCAACCGCACCAAGGTGGTGCCCGAGGGAGACGCGTTCGTGTTCTCCACGCTGTGCGCAGGCACCGGCATCACCAAGGAGCAGAAGACCTACGCCGACGGCGCGGACATGCTCAAGGGCCTGAACGCCGCCATGTGCGACATGGACGAGAAGGAGGTGCCGGAAGAGGGCCGCGTGCTGTTCATCACCCCCACCCTGCTGGGTATGGTGAAGGACCTGGACACCACCAAGTCCCGAGAGGCGCTGGACGGCTTCTCCTCCATCGTGAAGGTGCCGCAGTCCCGCTTCTACAGCGCCATCGACCTTTTGGACGGCACCACCAAGGACGAGGAGATCGGCCACTACAAGAAGGGCACCGGCGCGGTGGACATGAACTTCCTCATCGTCCACAAGGACGCCGTGGTGCTGCGCTGGAACTTCGCGCACGGCAAGGTCATCGACGCCGAGGACAACCAGCAGGGCTTCGGCCACCTGTTCAAGTACCGCAAGTACGGCGTGTGCGGCGTCCGCGAGAACCTGGCGCACTACATCACCGCAGGCATGAAGGCCGCGTAGGAAGGAGGCGCGACATGCGCACCGTTGGACTGGCCTTCGAGAAGGAGGCCCCGAAGAAGGCCAAGCCCGCCAAGGGCAAGGCGGAAAAGCCCGAGGCGGCCGAGGACGATGGAAACTAGAGCCCCGACCCACGAGGACTACCTGGCAGCCGGGCGCGGGGAGCTGTCCGCCGAGGAGTTCCAGGCGGCGCTCCCCCACGCCACGGCGGCCGTGCGCGACCTGATCTTCCCCAACGAGCCGGACGGCTCCGAGGAGTGGGCGCGCGGTCATGGCGGCCTGCGAGGTCGACGCCGCATACGGATGCTCGGGCGGCATCATGGAGGGCGGCGGCTTTACCGTCGGCTCGTTCTCGTGGAACCCCGGTACCGAAGGGGCCAGCACCTACCGCAGCGACATGGAGGCCGCCGTCCGCCGCGAGCTGCTTGGAACGCCGCTGCTCTACGCGGGCATCGGGGGTACCAGATGATGCGGGTGCCGCGCTCGGCGCGGCCCTCCACCATGTTCGTCAAGGTGCCCAGGGAGGGCGGCTACGGCGGCGAGTTCGAGCAGCCCGTCGAGGTGCGCCGCGTGCGCTTCGAGCCCGTCTCGGCGTGGCTCGTGCGCGAGTACGCCCTGGGCGACGGCGCGCAGGGCCTCGTGATAGCGGACGGCGCGGACAGCCCCGGCATGTTCGACGTGCCCGTGGGCAGCCGCGTGAGCATCGACGGGGGCGAGTGGATGAACGTGGCGAGGTGCACGCCCCGCCGCGCGTTCGGCACCCGTCCCCACCACTGGGAACTGGAGGTGAGGTAGCCATGCCCGCAGCAGTTACGGTCGACCTGACCAAGCTCATGAAGCGTTTCAGCGCGAAGGAGCTGGAGGCCAAGCAGGTGAAGTTCGCCATGAGCGTGGCCGAGGACATGAACGCGTTCACGCCAGAGGACACCAAGCGCATGCACAACTCCATGCAGGCCGCCTCCGACTTCAGGCAGGGCCTCGTCATATGGGACGCCGACTACGCCGCCTACGTGCGCGACCTGCCCGACAGCTCCATCAAGCACGGCAAGAACCCGAGGGCCAAGGCCGACTGGCCGAAGGCCGCGAAGGAAGCGCACGGCGAGGACTGGGAGCGCCTGGCCGTCGACCTCCTGACCGAGGGGGCGTGACATGGCCCCGGACGTGATGGAGGCGGCGAAGGCCGCCATAGAGGCCCTGGGCTACGGCCCGGTGCTCCTCACCCGCCTGGCAGCATCGCGCGGCCACGACGACGCGGTGGTGCTGAGGCCCATGCCCACGGCCGACGCGGTGCGCCACATGGACGGCACCCGCCGTGTCGGATACGTGCTGCAGGTCATCGTGAAGGACACCTCCGAGGCCAAGGCCATGGGCGACGCCTACGACCTGGCCGACGCGTTGGACGGGGCCGACCTGCCCTCGCCCACCGGCTCCTACGGCTTCACCAGCGCGGCGCTGTACACAGAGCCGCAGGAGATAACGCCGCCGGAGGGCGGGCCGTACCTGTGGGAGTTCCGAATCAAAGCGACCATAACCATAGAGAAGGGATAACGATGGCAAAGAACCAAGACCTGGGCTTCGCGCCCAACTACATGAGCGCGCTGGAGATCGACACTACGCCAGACGCGGCCAGCCCCACGTGGGCCATCTTCTCGCGCGGCATCACCGAGGTGAAGCCGACCACCAACGAGACCACCGAGACCAAGGACTACTACGACGGCTACGGCACTCCCACCGACAAGGTGAAGAGCGTGCAGCCGCAGTACGAGGTCACAGGCGACCGCTGCTACGGCGACCCCGCGCAGGACTTCGTTGCCAGCCTGGCGCTTGAGACCGGCGAGGGCCGCACGGGCCACTTCCGCCACACCGACCCCAACGGCGACGTGGTGGAGGGCGACTGCACCTACCTGGGCCTGACCGTCGGCTCGCAGCAGGGCGCGGCGTCCGACCCCGGCGCGTTCTCCTGCACAATCTCGGGCGCTGGCGCTATACGCTACATCCCCGCCAACAAGCTCAAGCAGCCCACGGGCGTCACCTGCACCGCGCCGACCGGCCCGGCCGTGGGCAAGTCCATGAAGCTCGCGCCGACCGTCACGCCCGCCGAGGCGAACGCCAAGTGCTTCTTCGCATCGGGCAACACCGACGTGGCCACCGTCGACAGCGACGGCAACGTGACGGGCGTGGCCGCAGGCGAGGCGGTCATCACCGTGCGCTGCGCGTCCAAGCCGAGCATCTGCACGCAGGTGAAGGTCACCGTGGCGGCGAAGTAGCCGCAGGCGACACCAGACATAACCTCCTGGACATGGGGGCGCGGGCTAGTGAGCGGCCCGCGCCCCTTTTCTATGCCCGACGCTCACCGCTCACGAAAGGGGCAACAAATGGAACTTCTGAAAAACATCCGCGCGTACGAGGACGTGTTCTTCGAGGACCCCGAGGAGAACCCCGACACGCCGCGCTTCCGCGTGTGGTTCGACGACAAGCACATCGAGGAGTACCTGGCCAAGGTCGGCAACGCCATCGACCGCGCGCAGGCCAACGAGCAGATGGCCCGCGAGGCCGACACCCCCGAGAAGGCGGCCGAGGCCAACGCCGCGCAGGCCCGCCTCATGAAGCGCACCATCTCGGCGTTCATCGGCACCGAGGGCTGGGAGCAGCTGCTCGCGTGGATGGGCGGCGACGAGGGCCCCATCGCGCCCGAGGAGAACATCCGCATCCTGGGCGAGGTCTTCGCCACGTTCCTCAACATGTTGGCGCGCCACGCGACCAGCGAGCAGCTGATGGCGTGCGGCCTTGCATACAGCGAGCGCGCCGATCAGGTCCAGGCGCTCAACCGCGCCCAGCGCCGCGCCAAGGCCAAGCGCAAGAAGAAGGGCGGCAAGTAATGCTGCCAGCCGCGCTCACGGCCGAGCGGGTGCGGCTGCCCGACGGCACGAGCGCCACGCGCTACCCGTGGAACGGCGAGGAGGTGCTGGTGCGCGACGACGCGCTCACGATCATCCGCGTCATCGAGGTGCTGACCGACGAGGGCAAGTCCGACGACCAGCGCCGGGACGAGTTCCTGGCGCTGTTCTTCGTGGACTGGGCGGACGCGTGGTGTGCATGCGACTACGACGCCGCCGAGTTCGTGCGGATGCGCGACGCGGCGGTATGGGACATGTGCGGGCTCGACCTGACCGGCGACCGCCCGCACGAGACCCCGCTGTGGGACTTGGAGGAGGACGCGGCGCGCATACGCACCAGCTTCCGCCAGGCCTACGGCATCGAGTGGGACGAGGTGCGCGGTCGCATCAGCTTTGCCGAGTTCGTGGCACTCGTGGGCGGCTGCCCGCAGGACACGCCGCTCGGCGCGGCCATCCACTACCGCAACCCGGCGACCAAGCCGAAGCCAACCAAATACAACAGGCAGGAGGTCGAGGCCTGGAACGCCGCCCACAAGGCGTTCGAACTCGGCAAAGGCCGCAGCTCACACGGCTCTGAGGAAGGAAGCGACGCGGCGATGCGCGATGTGTTCGCCGCGCTCAAGAGAGCGACGAGGTGAGCATGGACGGCAACGTCATCATCAAAGCGGTGCTCGACACCGTTGACGTATCCAAGAACATCAAGGCCCTGGAGCGCGACCTCCAGGGCATCTCCTGGAAGAACATAGCCGAGGGCGACGAGAAGGCCGCGAAGCTGTCGTCCTCGTTCAAGAAGGCCGGCACGGCCGCCACGGTGACGCTGACCGCGCCCGTGGTGGCCGCCGGCAAGGCCGTATTCGGCGTGGCCAGCGACTACGAGCAGGCCAACGCCCGCATAGCCGCCGCGTTCGGCGTGTCCGGCGAGGAGGCCGAACGTTTCAGCGGCATAGGCAAGCGCATATACGAGGGTGGCTGGGGCCAGTCCCTGGACGAGGTCAACGATGCGCTGATCCAGTGCAAGTCCACCCTTCGCGACGTGTCCGACGAGGACCTGCAGACCGTCACCACCAACGCACTCATGCTGTCGGACACCTTCGGCGCAGACGTGAACGAGTCCATACGCGGCACTAACGCCCTCATGGAGGGCTTCGGGCTGTCCGCCACCGAGGCCAGCGACCTGCTGACGGCGGGCATGCAGCGCGGCCTGAACTACACCGACGAGCTGGGCGACAACCTGAGCGAATACTCCGTGCGATGGGGCGAGGCGGGAATGAGCGCCAGCGAGTACTTCTCGCTGCTCGAAGCGGGCACGTCCAACGGCGCGTACAACCTGGACAAGGTGGGCGACTACCTCAACGAGTTCCTGACGGCGCTGTCCGACGGCCGCATGGAGGAATCCATCGGCTCGTTCAGCGAGGGCACGCAGGAGGTCTTCGAGAACTTCAAGAACGGCAGCGCCACCGCCGAGGACATGCTGCAGGCGGTGCTGGGCGACCTCACGCAGATGCCAAACGAGTACGACAAGGCCGCGCTGGCCTCCACCCTGTGGTCCTCGCTGGGCGAGGACAATGCCATGGGCATGATCGAGTCCCTGGCTGGCGTGCAGGACAGCTTCGGCGACGTGGCGGGCGCTGCGCAGCAGGCCCAGGAGGCCGCCTCCGACAGCTTCGCCGTGAAATCGCAGGAGGCCATGCGCGAGCTGCAGGGCTCCATCGAGCCGCTTGGCGAGCCGCTGCTCAACATCGCCACCAACGTGGCGGGTGTCGTCAAGTCGTTCTCCGAGTGGTTCGCCGGCATCGGCGAGGGCGGCCAGACCGCCGTGCTGGCGATCGCCACGATAGCGGCCGCCATAGGCCCCGTGCTGTCGGCGGTCGGCACCGTCTTGGACACCGTGCCGAAAATCGGAGCGGCCTTCCAGGTGGTCGGCAAGCTGGGCACCGGCGCGCTGGGGCTCATAGCCGCGCACCCCGTGGTAGCGGCCATAGCGGCCATCATCGCCGCCGTGGTGCTGCTGTGGAACAACTGCGAGGAGTTCCGCGACGCGGTGACCGCCGTGTGGGATGCCGTGTGCGCCGCGTTCGAGGTGGCCACCCAGGTGGCGGGCGACGTGGCCCAAAGCGTCGGCGAGTTCTTCTCGCAGCTCGGCGAGACGCTGGGCGGCGTGTGGGACGGCATCTGCTCCACGGTGCAGGGGGCCATCGACGCCATGGCCGGGTTCTTCCAAGGCCTGGCCGGCACCGCCTCGTCCATCTGGGACGGCATCTGCAACGTGGTGCAGGTCGCCGTGATGCTGCTGGGCGAGATTCTGAACCTGGCCATCGAGACGCTGCTCATACCCTGGAACTTCATCTGGGAGAACTTCGACGAGCAGCTGACGGCGGCATGGGACGCAATCTGCAGCGCGGTGGGAAGCTACATCGACGCGGTGAGCCAGATCATCACCGACGCGGTGACGGCGCTCTCCGAATGGTGGGGCGCGACGTGGGAAGGCATCAGCGGCACCGCCAGCGCCATATGGGAGGCCATCTACGGCGCGGTGAGCGCATACATCCAGTACGTTAGCGACGTGATAGGCGCAGCCCTTTTGGTCATCCAGGGCGTGTGGGACACGGTGTGGGGCGCGGTGAGCTTCACCGCCTCCAGCATATGGGATGCCATCAGCTCGGCGATAGGCGCGGCCATCAATGCCATCAGCTCCACCATATCGGCGGTGCTGTCGGCAATTCAGGCGGTGTGGGACTCCATATGGGGGGCCGTGAGCAGCACGGCGTCGAGCGTGTGGGGCGGCATCAGCTCCACCATATCCAGCATCGTGAACGGCATCCGCGACACGATCTCCAGTGTGTTCAACGCCGCCAAGGACACCGTGAGCAGCGTGTGGAACTCCATCAAGAGCGCCATCGAGACGCCGATACAGAACGCCCGCGACACCGTGCGCAACGTCATCGACTCCATCAAGGGGTTCTTCAACTTCTCGTGGTCGCTGCCCCACCTGAAGCTGCCGCACCTGTCCATCTCCGGCAGCTTCAGCATCGCCCCGCCGAGCGTGCCGCACTTCGGCATCGACTGGTACGCCAAGGGCGGCGTGTTCAACGGCCCCAGCGTCATCGGCGTCGGCGAAGCGGGCCCCGAGGGCGTGGTGCCGTTCAACGAGCGCGGCGCGCGCCCGCTGGCCGAGGGCATCGCCAAGCTGCTCGACGGCAAGGGCGGCGCGGCCCATGGCGACACGAACGTGACAATCAACCTGTACGCGACCGTGCGGGAGGAGGCCGACATCGAGAAAATCTCCCGCCAGATAGCCAAGGAAATCAAACGGCAGGAGTGCTTCGCATGATATACAACGGCTTCGACTTCGCGCCGTGGTTCGACACCCGGCTCGTGACCCGCTCGCTGCTGCCCGAGTACGAAATCGCCACGCGCGACGTGCCCGGGCAGCCCGGCTCGCGCTTCATGCGCGCAGAGCTGAAACCCCTGACGATAGACGTGGCGGCGGCCTGGAGGGCGCGCCCCGCCGACGACATGGCGGCCCTTCGCCGCCTCATGGCCTCGCGCCTGCTGTGCCTCAAGGAGGCCGAGCTGTGGCTGGACGACGAGAGGCACCTGGGCCTGCGCTACATGGCCGTGCTGACCTCGCCGGGCGCGCTCGACACGCTGTGGCACACCGGCGAGGCCACGCTGACGTTCACGGCATACGACCCCGTGGCCTACGGGGCCGAGGGGCGCGCAACCGTGTCGGGCACCTCGGGCGTGCAGGTGGGCGGGACGTTCCGCACCTACCCCACCGTGACCGTCAGGCCCGGCGGCAGCACGTCGGCGCTGCGGCTGACGAACATGGGCACGGGCGAATTCGTGCAGATCGACAAGGCGGTGACGGCATCGAGCGCGGTGGTCATCGACATGGCCGCGCCGCAGGCCACGGTGGACGGCAGCCCCGCGCCCGTGACCTTCGAGAGTGACTTCTTCCCGCTGGAGCCGGGGGCCAACAGCCTCAAGCTGTCCAGCGGCACCGCGACGGTACAGTGGACGGAAAGGTACGTGGGCTGATGATTCTGTGGGCATGCGACCGCTGGGAGGCGTACAAGGGACCCATCAAGACGCTGTTCGAGTGCGAGGACACGCGCGAGGTCAACGGCGAGAACGCCCTGAGCATCACAACGCTGGCGCGCCTCGACAAGGGCGACCGCCTGGTGTGGCGCGACCTCAAGGGCCGCTGGCACGAGAACATCGTGGACGGCGTGGAGGAGGAGCGCGCAAGCGCGGGCATCCTCTACACGTACTACTGCCCGACCTCGGCGCAAATCGAGCTCCTGGGCGACTACCTGGAGGACAAGCGCCCCTACGACGTGAGCGCCTACGCCGCGCTGGCCTCGGCGCTGTCCTCCTCGCGCTGGCAGGTCGGAACCGTGGCCGACCTCGGGCAGGCCGGCACGAACTTCTACCACACCAACGCATGGGCGGCCATCCACGACGTGGCAGACACTTGGGGCGGCGAGCTGTCGTTCGAAATCCAGGTGAGCGGCACCAAGGTGACCGCACGCCGCGTGTGCATGGCCAAGCAGGTCGGCGAGGACAACGGCAAGCGTTTCACCTACGCCAAGGACCTCGTGAGCGTCAAGCGCAGCGTGGACGAGGGCAACGTGTGTACCGCCCTGTACGGCTACGGCAAGTCCCTGCAGACCGCCGACGAGGACGGCAACCTGACGGGCGGCTACGATCGCAAGCTGACCTTCGGCGACGTGAACGGCGGGCAGAACTGGGTGGGGTCGGCCGACGCGCTGGCGCGCTGGGGACGGCCCGACGGCAAGGGCGGCAAGGCGCACGTGTTCGGCGACGTGGAGTTCTCCGACTGCGAGGACGCCGCCGAGCTGAAGAAGCTCACCGAGGCGCAGCTGGCGCAGTCGTGCGTGCCCACCGTGTCCTACACCGTGGACGCCACGGCGCTTGCGCGCGCCGGCGAGGGCTTCGAGGGCGCGGACGAGGGCGACCTGGTGACCGTGGTGGACAAGGTGTACGACCCGCCGTTGCGCGTGCGCACCCGCATCACCAAGGTGGTGGAGGATCAGCTGCGCCCCGGCGAGGTCACCTACACGTTCGGCAACTACCAGACCGTGGCCGAGCTGATGGCCGCCCAGAAGTCCAGCGCAAAGAGAACGGCTTCGAGCATCCGCGCCACCGTGGCCGACGCGGTAAACGCGTCCAACAAGGCATCGACCGGCAAATGGGGCGAGAGCCTGGCGGCCTCCGAGAAGCGCCAGGAGGCGTTCGCCATGGAGCAGGGCGGCGCGGCCAAGGACTACACCGACGAGGTGAAGGACGCGCTTGACAAGGCCCTCAAGGAGTATGCCGACAAGGGCGACACCACGCTGGAAGAGGCGCTGAAGAAGTACTCCGACGACGGCAACCTGTCCCTTGAGGAAGTGCTCAAGCTCTACACCGACACCACGGTGGAGCAGAGCGAGAGCGTGCTCAAGCAGATAGACGAGGCCAACAAGGAGTACCTGGAAGGCGTCACCGGCTCGCTGGACGAGCGCCTGACGAGCGCCGAGAGCGAGGTTGATGGGCTGCAGAACCAGCTCGATCAGCTGCCGACGGATATCCGCAAGAAGATCGTGGAAATGCTCAACAGCGAGATAAACACCACGGGCGGTTGGGTGTACGAGGAGCCCGGCCAGGGCATCCTCGTGTACGACAAGAAGCCGGAGAACGCGACCAAGTGCGTGAAGATAGGCGGCGGCGTCATCGGCGTGGCCAACTCAAAGTACTCCAGCGGCGCGTGGAAGTGGCGCACGGCCATCACCGGCGACGGCGTGACCGCCGACGAGCTGACCACGGGCCGCATCAAGGGCGGCAACTCGTACTGGGACCTCGACAGCGGGGCCTTCTATCTGCGCGACGGCTCCATCTTCGTGACGGACGGCACCGGCAACAAGGTGTACATCAACGCCACCAACGGCTTCCAGATATACGACAAGAACGGCTCCATCATCGCGGGCACCGTGCTGGTGGGCAGCACCTCCATGTTCCGCTGCAACATGGTCGGTACGTCGTCCACCAACTACATCACCACCGGCACGACGACGAACAACCACCCGGGAGCGTCGTTCGTGAACGGCTCGACCGAGTACTGCACCATCGAGGCCGTCCACGCGAAGGACAGCCCCACGGCGAGCTCTACCGACGGCGTGGGCATATCCGCCTGCGGCTACGGATTCCTGGCAGTCAACCGCTACTACCGCCAGACGTGGCTGACGACCCCCTACTACGCGGGATACATGAGCCATCCCGACGAGCAGCTGTACATGAGGAGTGGCAACAGCAACGCGGGCGGCTCGGCGTACGTGAAGCTGCAAGAGAACTCCAGCAACTACATGTACCTGGATAGCAGCCGCGCAGACATTGGGTCGTCGGGCACCGCCAAGATACTCGCCCCGAAGTTCGCCATAGGAACCAACCCGAGCAGCGGCGGCACCTACGGATACACGGGCTCCACGCAGTTCATCGGGTGCATCACCAACAACGGCAACAACTGGACGTGGGGCACCATCAACGTGGTGAACGGAATCATCACCGGCATGAGCAGCATCACGGGAAACTAGACCAAGCAAGAGAGGAAACGGAATGTTCTACCACCTTGTGCAGCAACCCGAAGCGCCGCAGGCGCTCGACGGCGCGCCGAAGCCGCCCGAGGCGCTTCCGGTGTTCGAGTGCATCAGCGACCCGGCCACGGCGCGGGCCATCGTGGAATCGGAAGACGTGTTCGAGTTCGACGGCAAGGGCGGCTTCACGCTCGTGTCCAGTCCCGTGGCCGTCATGGACGCGGAAGGCGGCGAGGCCAACGCCGTTGACTTCTCGGCGCTCACTGACGAGGAGATATGCGGGGTCCACAGAGTGCAACCCGGCGACATATCGCGGACACTTGCGGCCGAAGGAAAGGAGTGAGGCATGGCAACGCACGAGCTTACGCTCAACCTCAAGAAGACCAACATAGCGCCGCCCGTCATCACCGTGCACCAGGGCGACAGCGCCGAGGTCCTGAAGGCCGCCATCTACGACGGCGACAAGAAGGCGGCCCTGACGGGCTGCAAGGTGCACCTCATGGCTGCGAAACCCGACCACACCTACGTGGAGCAGCAGTTCACTGGCATCAGCGACAACGTGGCCACCGTGACGGTCGACCCCGCCGTCTTCGGCGTGGCCGGGCTGCTCAAGGTGTGCTACGTGCGTGTGCGAAACGCGGCGGGGCTGGACGCCACCACCGAGAACGTCCTGGTGAACGTGCTGCCCTCGGCGAGCGCGTCGGGCGAGATATCCGGCCCGTACGTCGATGCGGTGGAGGCGATCATCGCGAACCTCGAAGGGCAGCTAGCCGACGTGAGCGCGCTGAACGCGCAGATGCAGAAGGCCGAGGCCTCCCGCGCGAGCGCGGAAAACCAGCGCGCCGCGAGCGAGAAGACGCGCCAGACCGCCGAAACCGGGCGCGCAGAGGCGGAGAAGAATCGCGCCGCGGCGGAAAGCGCCCGCGTCACCGAGGCGGCGCAGCTGAAGACGGCCTCGCAAGCCGCCACGGCTGCGGCAAACGGCGCGGCCTCGAACGCCGACGCGGCGACCAACACCGCCCTGCAGATAGCCAACAGCGTGGCGCAGGGCAGCGCGGGCAGCTCGGACATGGCCAAGCAGAAGCAGCAGATAGCCGACCTGTACGGCAAGCTTGCCGACGTCACGAACGCGTTCATCTACGACGACGGCACCGTGTACTGCCCCGCCTCCAAGGCCAGCGCATCGGGCAGCACCGTCACGTTCGGGAGCACCTGCACGGCGTCCGGCACAACCCTCAACCTCAAGTAGAAAGGCAACGAAATGGCACAAGCGAAAACCCTGTCGGTGGGCGGCATCGGCTACGAGGTCATCGACGATACCGCGCGCAGAAACGCGCAGACGGCGCTCAACAACGCCGAGTACAACCGCCAGGGCCAAATCGGCAAGTACGGCGGGCAGAACATCGCCACCATCCTAGCGGGAGAGGTCGGCAGCGGCAGCGTGTACGACGCGCTGCATAAGCGCATCGCCGCCGCGAACTTCGCAGGCCTGCGCGTGGGCGACTACCTGGACGTGCCGCTTGTGAGCGCATCCGCCGTCACCACACAGCAATCTGTGCGGTTCCTGCTTGCCCACATCGACCCGTACCTTTACTGCGGCGACAACAGCAAGGGACACCATATCGCGTTCGTGGCGTCCGCTCCCGTGCCCGTAGCCAAGACCGTGACCGGCGTGGCAAACGACAGCTTCCTGATGTGGAACACCACCAACACGAACCAGGGCACCGCCGACCAGAAATGCCCCTACCTCAACAGCAACCTCAAGGCGTGGGAGACGGCCTTCGAGGCGTGCCTGCCCGAGGGGCTGACCAAGTACCTGCTTACCCAGCGCGTGCTGCTTGAGGAGCGGTACAGCGCCAGCGGCGCGCTCAACGACTCCAACTCGTGGAGCTGGCAGGATATCGGCAAGGTGTTCTCGCTGTCGGAGATGGAGGTGTACGGCTGCCCAGTGTGGGGGACGAAGGGCTACAGCGTGGGCTTCGACTGCCAGTTTGATCTGTTCCGAGACACGGCGCACCGAGTCAACGGATATCGGTGCCATTGGTGGTTGCGTTCCGTCATGGGTGGCTCCGCGTCCGACGTGTGCTGCGTCGGCACCGACGGCTCTGCCAGCTGCACTTCGGCGACGACCGTCTGGGTTCGCCCCCGCCCCGGCTTCCTCGTCGGCTAGCCAGCCGAGTGCTCTATACTCTGCTTTTAGGCGACCGCCTTGCGCGGTCGCCTCCTGCCCGCGAAGCGGGCCGTTTTTTCGCCAGTTTCCCCAGGAGGTGCACGTGAGCGGCGTCTACCAGCGCAACCGCGAGGTGTCCGAGTACAAGTTCTTCACACAGGCCATCGCCATCCGCGTGGAGGTTAATAAGCTGATGGCGTCCTCCTCAATAGTGCCCAAGGCCTACAGGCTGCTGAACGCGGTGCCGACCGTGGAGACGGCGCGCAGCATCGTGTACAACGTCAACCGCGCCGACTGCTTCTATCCCAACAGCTCGTTCAACGCGCTGGAGAGGAAACGCTACCTGACGCTGGCCATAGCGGACTGCGAGCAGCTTATGCTGGACATGCAGTGCCTCATGGATATCGGCCTGCCCGTGAACGCCAACCGCTTCGAGGGGCTGGCGGCCATGGTCGAGGAGGAGATCAGGCTGCTGAAGGGCGCGCGCAAGAACGTGCGCGTCACCGGCAAGAAGTCCACCGAGGAGCGCATAGCCGAGGCCGAGGCCGAGCTAGAGCGCCTGCGTTCGCTATAATGGACGGCGGTCGCGCCTTGTTTATCGGTACGCTTGGTGGTTGCGTTCCGTCATGGGTGGCTCCGCGTCCAACGTGTGCTACGTCAACAACAACGGCAATGCCAACTACAACTCGGCGACGAACGTCTGGGTTCGCCCCCGCCCCGGATTCCCTTATTGCCAGACCGAGTAGGCCCCAGGGCCGAAAGCAGAGCGCGGAGAGGAAGGAAGGCGCGACCGTCGGGCATGCGCCCGTAAATACGCACCCCGCGAGGGTGGCCGGACGCTGCTTGCATGGCGCGGCGCTCCGTGGCTTCGCCGCGTTTCATGGC
>JAXKHW010000242.1:0-3018 GCA_036549635.1 Collinsella sp.
GAGTTTGAGGAGCGCCTCAAGAACGTGATCCAGGAGGCCACCGAAGCCGACGACGTCATCCTGTTTATCGACGAGATGCACACCATCATCGGTGCCGGTTCTGCTGAGGGCTCCATCGACGCGAGCTCTATGCTCAAGCCCGTGCTCGCGCGCGGTGCCTTCCAGATCATCGGCGCCACGACGGCAGAGGAGTTCCGCAAGTACCTCACCAAGGATCCGACCTTTGAGCGTCGCTTCCAGACCATCGATGTCGAGGAGCCGAGCGTCGAGGACACGGTCAAGATCCTGACCGCGCTCAAGCCGCGCTACGAGGAGCACCACCATGTGCGCTATACGCAGGGTGCTATCGAGGCCGCCGCGAACCTCTCCGACCGCTACATCCAGGATCGCTTCCTGCCCGATAAGGCCATCGACCTCATCGACGAGGCCGGTGCCCGCGCCCGCATTGCCGCCAATCGCGCGCCCGAGCCGGTGCGCGAGGCCGAGCATCGCGTCGAGGAGCTCAAGGCTGCCGCACGGGAGGCCACCGAGAGCGACGACATGAACAAGGCTGCCGAGATCACTGAGCAGCAAAAGGCTGCCGAGATTGAGCTTGCCGAGGCCAAGGCTGCCTGGACGGCCGAGCTCGACGCGAGCCCGCTCACTATTGACGTGAGCCAGATTGCCGACATCGTGTCCGTGACTTCAGGCGTGCCGGTGTCCTCGCTCACCGAGAGCGAGAGCCGTCGCCTGCTGCAGGCCGAAAGCGTGCTCAAGACCCGCATTATCGGCCAGGACGAGGCCGTCGAGGCTGTTGCCAAGGCCGTGCGCCGCAGTCGCTCGCCGCTCAAGGACCCGCGTCGTCCCGGTGGCAGCTTTATCTTCCTGGGTCCCACCGGCACGGGCAAGACCGAGCTCGCCAAGACGCTCGCCGAGTATCTCTTTGGCAGCAAGGACGCGCTCATCAGCTTCGACATGTCGGAGTTTGGCAGCGAGTTCGAGGTCTCCAAGCTTATCGGTAGCCCTCCGGGTTACGTGGGCCACGACGAGGGCGGTCAGCTCACCAAGGCTGTTCGCCGTCATCCGTACTCGGTCGTGCTGTTCGACGAGATCGAGAAGGCGCACCCCGACATCTTCAATATCCTGCTGCAAGTGCTGGAGGAGGGTCGTCTGACCGATAGCCAGGGCAAGACGGTCGACTTCCGCAATACGGTGATCATCATGACGTCAAACGTGGGCGCCCGCGAGATTGCGCAGGATACGAGCGTTGGCTTTGGTACCACCGGCGAGCAAGGCCTTACCTCGAGCGAGATTAAGGGCCGTGCGATGGGCGAGCTCAAGCGCCTGTTCCGCCCCGAGCTGCTCAACCGTATCGATGACATCGTGGTGTTCCAGAAGCTTTCGGGCGAGAACCTGACCAAGATCGCTCACCTGCTGGTGGACGACCTGCGCCAGCGCCTGATTGCCAACGGCATGAATATCAAGCTCACCGATGCGGCCTACGACAAGATCGTGGCCGAGGGCACCGACCTCACCAACGGTGCGCGTCCGCTGCGCCGTGCCATCCAAAAGCTCATCGAGGACCCGCTGTCCGAGGAGCTTCTGGCCGGCGAGTGGGGCGAGGGCGATACCGTCCTGTGCGACGTGGCCGATGGCAAGTTTGTCTTTAGCCACGGCACGGGCGAGATCCCGGCACCGCGTCCGGCGGGCACGCTCGGTGGCGATACCGCCCCGGCGGCACCGCACACCGGCAACGCCGCGCCCGTGAGCGGCGGCGTGACCTCGGGCCCCGGCGGCATGATGCAAGCCGGTTCCGGCGCGCTGTAGGGTGTGGCGACAATTTGATCTGTGCAATCGAGGCGTTCCGGCAAGGGCGCCTCGATTTGTAGAGCTGTGAAGTTGTGACCGTTACGCTATGCGGTCCACCGTTAGCCGATGATGCGAGGGCGCTCGGCGTTTTCGAGTGGTTTATGCAAACGAAGTCTGGGAATATACAAGGCGCATGTCTTATTGTCTAACCAGTTGCGCCAAGGAGGCACCATGGACTACAAGATTACTGGCTACGAGCCCGCCCAGCTGTTCCATTTCTTTGAGGAGATCAGCGCGATCCCCCGTGGGTCTGGCAACGAGAAGGGCATCAGCGATTTCTTGGTTGCGTTTGCCAAGGAGCGCGGCCTCGACGTGTATCAGGACGAGGTCTACAACGTCATCATTCGTAAGCCCGCATCTGCCGGCGCCGAGAATGCCCCGACCGTGATGCTGCAGGGCCACATCGACATGGTGTGCGACAAGCTTGGCTCCGTTGAGCACGACTTTACGACTGATGGTATCGACCTGGTCGTCAAGGACGGCGTCCTCACCGCTAACGGCACCACTCTGGGCGCCGACAACGGTATTGCCGTCGCTCTGATGCTCACTGTTCTCGATGACGATTCGATCATTCACCCCGCCCTCGAGTGCGTATTCACCACCGACGAGGAGACTGGCCTGGTCGGCGCCGAGACGCTCGACAAGTCCCAGATTAGCGCCCGCACCATGATTAACCTTGACTCCGAGGAAGAGGGCGTTGCTACCGTCAGCTGCGCCGGCGGTGTCGTCGTTACCTACACCTGCCCGATCGCGCGCGAGCACAAGACCGGTAGCACCCTCACGCTCGACATCTCCGGCCTGCTGGGCGGTCACTCCGGCAGCGATATTAACCTGGAGCGCGGCAACGGCAACCTCATCATGGCCCGCATCATCGACCGCCTGATGGTTGCCGGCGAGCCCGCCATCGTTAGCTTTAACGGCGGCACCAAGGACAACGCCATCAACCGTGAGTGCAAGGCCGAGCTGGTCTACGCCGACCACGCTGCAGCCGAGGCCGCGGCCCAGATCGCAAAGGGCATCATCGCCGACGTTACTGCCGAGCTCGAGGTCTTCGACCCCGGCTTTACCTGCACGGTTGAGATTGCCGACAACACTGAGGTCGAGGCCATGGACGAAAAGTCCGCACTTGCCCTTATTCGCGCTCTGCGTCTTGCCCCCAACGGTGTGATC
>JAXKHW010000243.1:0-3463 GCA_036549635.1 Collinsella sp.
CTTTCCGATCGCCTGAACGATACTTTTGACCGCCTTCGCGGCAAGGGCAAGCTGACCGAGGCCGATATCACGAGTGCTATGCGCGATATTCGCATGGCGCTGCTTGAGGCCGACGTCAACTTCAAGGTTGTCAAGGATTTTGTCGCAAAGACCAAAGAGCGCTGCATGACCGCCGAGGTCATGGAGTCACTCACCCCGGCGCAAAACGTCGTCAAGATCGTGCTTGATGAGCTTACCGAGCTTTTGGGTTCCACCGAGAGCAAGCTTGTTCTCTCAAGCCGTATCCCCAACGTGATCATGCTCGTGGGTCTTCAGGGTTCCGGTAAGACCACTGCCGCTGTAAAACTGGCCTACCTGCTCAAGAAGCAGGGCCGCTCGCCGCTGCTCGCCGCGTGCGACGTCTACCGCCCCGCCGCTGCCGACCAGCTGGCCACGCTCGGTGGCGAGATCGGCGTGCCGGTCTTCCGCGGTGACGGTGCGCACCCGGTCGACATCGCCAAGGGTGCCATCCAGGAGGCCGTCGACCACCTGCGCGATGTGGTCATTGTCGATACCGCCGGTCGTCTTCAGATCGACGAGCAGATGATGCAGGAGGCCGTGGACATCAAGAAGGCCGTCAAGCCCGACCAGGTGCTGATGGTCGTCGACGCCATGACCGGCCAAGACATCGTCAATGTGGTCTCGACGTTTGCCGAGCGCACCGACTTTGATGGCGTGATTATCTCCAAGCTCGACGGTGACGCCCGTGGCGGCGGCGCGCTTTCGGTGCGTCAAGTGACCGGCAAGCCCATCAAGTTTGTGAGCATGGGCGAGAAACCCGATTCGCTTGAGCCGTTCTATCCCGATCGCATGGCCAAGCGCATCTTAGGCATGGGCGACGTCGTCGGCATTATCGAGAAGGCCCAGGAGGCAGCCGATGCAGAGCAGCTCGAGGCTGCCGAGCGTATGCTGCGCGAGGGCTTCACCATGAACGATATGCTCGACCAGATGAAAGCCGTCAAGAAGATGGGCGGCATGAAGGGCATCCTGGGCATGCTCCCCGGTGGCCAGCGCGCGCTCAACCAAATGGGCGGCAACCTGGACGAGGGTATCTTCGATAAGAACGAGGCCATCATCATGTCGATGACCAAGGAGGAGCGCCTGCGTCCCTCCATCATCAACGGCCAGCGTCGCGCGCGTATCGCCAAGGGCGCCGGCGTAACCCCCACCGAGGTCAACAGCCTTATGAAGCAGTGGGGCGAGATGAATAAGATGATGGGCCGCATGCGCACGATGGCCAATCAGGCACAGGCTGGTGGCAAGAAGGGCAAAAAGGGTAAGAAGGGCAAGAAGATGCGCATGCCCAATATCCCTGGCCTGGACGCTATGGGTCTGGGCGGCATGGGCGGCCTGGGAACGGGCGGCCCCAAGTCCGATATGGACCTGCTGCGCCAGATGGAAGCGCAGATGCGCAATAAGAAATAGGGCTGTAATTCCAGCTTGATATGGCAAAGGCCACTCGGAAGCTACCGGGTGGCCTTTGTTGTTGGCTTTGATTGTTTGGCAGCATGCAGCGTCGTGCCCTGAGCTCGCGGTGCCGTGCCGTTAGTGGCAGCCGCAGCCCTCGTGGCCCTCGTGCTCGTGATGGCCGTGGCAGCTGCAGGACTTGCCATGTTCGTGGGCGTGGTCGTGGTCGTGGGCGTGGCAGCCGCACGTGGCCTCGCCGTTTTGTGCGAGCGTACCGGCAATGAGGGCTTCGACGCAGGCGTCGCAGCTACCCTGGGCACCTGCGTATACCGTGATGCCGGCTTGGGCAAGCGCGTTGATGGCGCCGCCGCCGATGCCGCCGCAGATGAGCGTGTCCACACCGCCGTTGGCGAGCAGGCCTGCCAGGGCGCCGTGGCCGGTGCCGCCGGTGCCCACGACCTGCTCGTTGAGCACCTTGCCGTCCTGAATGTCGTAGATCTTGAACTGCTCGCTGCGGCCAAAGTGCATAAAGATGTTGCCGTTGTCGTACGTGGTTGCCACCCTCATGGTGTCGACCTCCTTTGCTGGCCATACGGCCGTCGTTGTGGTGATGGGGGAGTACGCGATATTGCCGCCCTCGATGATGAGCGCTCGTCCGTTGACCAGCGCGTTTGCCACCTTGCGATGCGCGCGGCTGCTAATTGCCGCCACCGTGGCGCGCGCGATGCCCATCTGCTGTGCGACGGCCTCCTGATTGAGGCCTTCCAGGTCGCACAGGCGCAGCACCTCGAGTTCGTCGATCGTCATGTCGATGGCGTCTCCGCTGGCTAGGCCGTCAGGGGTAAAGCCGCGGTATTCGGGGATGATCCCGACGCGGCGCAGTTTTTCGCGTCTTCCTGCCATGCACACTCCTTATCTGACATATGTCAACAATAGGATAACGCGTTAGTCGTTGGGCGCAAGGCATTTCTGTCATATGTTAGAAAAAGGCTAAGATGCCTCGTTGCCGCATGCGGAGCCGCGCTGCCGTGCATTGCGTGTGCCGGACTAAGTGTCCAATTCGACACTCGCGCGCCTGGGCTACAATAAATCTCGCTTATAGGCGACTGACAGGAGGGTCAATGAGCAAAGCTGATCAACAGTTTGTAACCATGTGCCGCGATATCTTGGACCATGGCACCACCACCGAGGGCCAAAAGGTCCGTCCGGTGTGGGAGGACGGCACCCCTGCCTATACCATTAAAAACTTTGGTGTCACGGCGCGCTATGACCTGCGCGAGGAGTTCCCCGCGCTCACCCTGCGTCGTACGGCGCTTAAGTCTGCCATGGACGAGATTCTGTGGATCTATCAAAAGAAGTCCAATAACGTGCATGATCTCAACAGCCATATCTGGGATGAGTGGGCCGATGAGACCGGTTCCATCGGTAAAGCCTACGGCTATCAGATTGGTCAGAAGAGCCATTACGCCGAGGGCGACTTCGACCAGATGGACCGTGTGCTGTACGACCTTAAGCACACGCCGTATAGTCGCCGCATTATGACCAATACGTACGTGTTTAGCGATCTGTCCGAGATGCACCTTTATCCGTGCGCCTATAGCGTGACCTATAACGTGACGCAGCGTCCTCAGGACGACAAGCCGACGCTCAACATGATTCTCAACCAGCGCAGCCAGGACATTTTGGCCGCGAACAACTGGAATGTGTGCCAGTACGCCATCTTGCTGATGATGGTTGCGCAGTCGATCGATATGATTCCCGGCGAGCTGCTGCATGTGATCGCCGACGCCCATATCTACGACCGTCATGTCGATATTGTCCGCGAACTTATCGAGCGTCCGCAGTTTGCGGCACCCAAGGTAACGCTCAACCCCGATGTGCATGACTTCTATGCGTTTACGACCGATGACCTGATCGTCGAGGGCTATGAGCACGGCCCGCAGGTCAAGAACATTCCCATTGCGGTGTAGGTGGTGCTCATGACGTGTAAGCTATCTGCTATCGTCGCCGTGTGTGA
>JAXKHW010000028.1:0-4426 GCA_036549635.1 Collinsella sp.
CGTTAATGGCCGACATCCATATTCTTGTTGCCGACGATTGCTCTGGCCAGCGTCTCGACGCCTTTTTGGGTGCCAACGACGGCTGCCCCACGCGCTCTGCCTGCGCGTATCTGATCGAGGGCGGCGCCGTAATCGTGAACGGCGAGACCTGTCTGTCAAAAAAGTATGCCGTACGCGCCGGTGACCGCATCTCGGTCGACCTGCCCGAGCCGCACGATCCCACCGATGTGATTCCCGAGGCCATCCCGCTCGACATTCGCTATGAGGACGACTATCTCATTGTGCTCTCCAAGCAGCGCGGGCTGGTGTGCCATCCCGCCCACGGCCACGAGAGCGGCACGCTTGCGAACGCCTTGGTCTACCACTGCGGTATCGATCATCTTGGTACCGTGCAGGGTGAGGACCGCCCCGGCATCGTGCATCGCCTGGATCGCGATACCTCGGGCCTTATGCTCGCGGCAAAAGACGACGACACCCAGCGCGCGCTTCAAAATCTCATTCGCACGCGTGCGCTCGACCGCCGCTATATCACGCTTGTCCACGGGCACATCGCCATGGACGAGGGCACCATCAATACCGGTATCGCCCGTTCTACGCGCGACCGCGTCAAGATGGCGGTTTCGGACGACCCCTTTGCCCGTCAGGCCATTACGACCTTTAAAGTCCTCGAGCGCTTTGATTCCACGCGCTTTGACGATGGTTATACGCTCGTTGAGTGCCATCTGTTTACCGGTCGCACGCACCAGATTCGCGTGCATATGCGTCATATCAACCACGCCTGCGTGGGCGATCCACTCTACGGCAAGTGCGATGCGCGCGCCGACCAGGGCCTGACCAGGCAGTTCCTTCATTCCTGGCGCGTGGCGTTCGACCATCCCGTGACGGGGGAGCGCATTGAGTGCCGCGACGAGTTGCCGTGGGATCTCGCTGCGGTTCTCGACGATCTGGCTCCGCGCTCGCTCGGTCGCACGGCCGTTGGAGATGAAATCGTTCCGCAGCTCGGTCTTCTCGAAGCCTAGCCAGTATTAGGTGGTTTCTTGAACTCGGTAAGCCTGCGGTAAGATATACGATTGTTTACGTTACGCGTTGCTGGGAGCCTGCATGCTCGCCTTTTTACAAACCAACACACCCATCGTGATCTTCAACCAGATTGTCGTCACGCTGCTCACGGTCTGCTTTCTGTACCAGGTGGTCTTCTTTGTCATTGGCGCTCTTCGTGGCGAGGTCGCGCCTCCCAAGGCCAAAAAACTCCATCGCTATGCCTTTTTTATCGCGGCGCATAATGAGGAGGCCGTGATCGCCAACCTCGTTCGCTCCATCAAGGACCAGGATTATCCGTCCGAGCTCATCGAGGTTTTCGTGGTCGCCGATGCCTGCACCGACAACACGGCGCAGCTCGCGCGCGAGGCCGGTGCCATTGTTTACGAGCGCAATGACCTGGCCCGCAAGGGCAAGAGCTGGGTCATGGACTTTGGCTTCGACCGCATTCTCAACGAGTATCCCGACACGTTTGAGGGCTACTTTATCTTCGATGCCGATAACGTTATCTCCCGCGATTACGTTTCCAAGATGAATGATGCCTTTGACCAGGGCTTCCATGTGGTCACGAGCTATCGCAATTCCAAGAACTTCGGCAGCTCGTGGATCTCGGCTGCTAATGCCACGTGGTATCTACGCGAGGCGCGCTTCCTCAACAACGCGCGTAATATCTGCAAGACGTCCTGCGCTGTTTCGGGTTCGGGCTACCTCATCTCCGCCAGCGTTATCGAGGGCATGCACGGTTGGCAGTTCCACACGTTGACCGAGGACATTCAGTTCACCACGTTCTGCGCCATTCACGGCATTCGCATTGGCTATGCGCCGGCGGAGTTCTTTGACGAACAACCCGTGACGTTTAAGGCGTCCTGGAAACAGCGCATGCGTTGGACCAAGGGCTTCTACCAGGTGTTCTTTACTTACGGTAAGCACCTGGTCAAGTCGACCTTCCGCTACCATCGCTTTGCCGCCTACGACATGTTCATGACGATCGCCCCGGGTATGCTGCTGTCGCTCATCTCGATGCTCGCCAATGCGACGTTCCTGATCGTGGGTGGACTCTCGCACGGCTTTTTGGCTACCGAAGTCGAGATGCAGGCCTGTGCCGCTTCGCTCATTATGACCTTCGCCATGATGTATCTGACTTTCTTTATCCTGGCGCTGCTCACGACTATCTTTGAGTACAAGCACATTCACTGCGCGCAAAAGTGGCGTCTGGTGACTAACCTGTTTACCTTCCCGATCTTTATGTTCAGCTATATCCCCATCACGGTGGCCGCGCTGTTCCTGAAGGTCGACTGGGTCCCGACGCAGCACGCCGTCAGCGTTACCCTTGACGAGGTCATGCAAGGCGCCAAATAACCACCACCAAAACCACCGCAAAGGGGACAGGCACCTTTGTGGTGGTTTTTGCTTTTGAGCAGCTGCTCAAGGAGGTTTTCGATGATCTATATCCCGTTTTGGATTTGCATCTTTGCCGGCGTGGCAATTGATGCCCGAGAGCGACGGTTTCCCAATGGGCTTGCCGGCGCATGTGCCGTGGCGGCGTTGGCGGGCGTTTGGCTCGACCTCGGTTTGAACACAGCGCTTGACCACGCCGGTCTTGCGGTCATCGTCTACCTTGGCCTTGTGCTTACCGAGTCGCTCTGGCGTAGAGTTCGCCACGCTCCTGGCATTGGCATGGGGGACGTCAAGGCACTCTTTGCCCTTTGTACCTTCGATCCCCTGGGCGGCGTTGTCGCGTTTGCGGTTGCGCTCCTGACCCTTGCCGTCGCTTGCCTCATCGCAAAATCGCGCTCCCTGCCATTGCTCCCGTTTTTAGTGCCGATTTTTGCCATAATCGAGGTCGTGGGCTGCACTTTGTAACCGATTGCGCATCCTTTTTAAGGAGCATGCCATGGAATCTAATCAAGAAACGGCCGTCATTAAGGCGCGCATGGACCGTATTCCCTCGGCGTTGTCGCCCGAGCTTGTCGAGCGCATTGCCGCCGATCGTGCTTCGGGCTATATCAACCCGTATCGTTGCAACGACGATCAGGTCATTCGTCGTATTGATCGCGCCGCCGACAAAGGCACGCTTATGCGTCCGGCGTTTATGCGCGATACCGAAAAGATACTTCATCTTCCGGCGTACACCCGTTATGCAGGCAAAACGCAGGTCTTTAGCTTCCGTAGCAATGATGATCTTTCACGCCGCGGTTTGCACGTACAGCTTGTCTCCCGCATTGCGCGCGATATCGGTCGCGCCCTGGGGCTCAATTGCGATCTGATCGAGGCGATTGGCCTGGGTCACGACTTGGGACACACGCCTTTCGGCCATGCCGGCGAGCGCTTCCTCAACGATATCTATCATGAGCGTACGGGGCGTTATTTTTTCCATAACGTGCAGTCGGTTCGCGTGCTCGACGCGTTGTATGGCCGCAACGTGTCGCTCCAGACGCTCGACGGCGTGCTATGCCATAACGGCGAGTACGAGCAGCGTGTGTTTGAGCTCTCGGACATGGGCTCCTTTGACCAGTTTGACCAGACGGTTGAGGATTGCATTGCCACGGGCTATAGCGCAATTGAGCATCTGCGTCCCATGACGCTCGAGGGCTGCGTCGTTCGCATCTCGGATATTCTTGCCTACGTCGGTCGTGACCGTCAGGATGCGATCGCGGCGGGCCTGCTTTCGCCCGACGCTTTTGATGATGGCCGGGGCGGTGCCTACAACAGTTGGATCCTCACGCATGCCTCCATCGATATCGTTGAGCACAGCTATGGTAAGCCGCGCATCGAGATGAGCGAGGACCTGTTTGAGGAAATTCGCCGAGCCAAGCGCGAGAACTACGAGAAGATCTATAGCAAGGGCGGTATCGAAGGCGATTCCGAGGCGGAGCTGCGCGAGGCGTTCGTAAAGCTCTACGACCGTTGCCTGCGGGATCTAAACAGTGGCGACGAGTCCTCTTACATCTTTAAGCACCATATTTCGCGCATTGAGCAGCAGCTTTCCTACTATGATCGCACCTATGCCTGGCAGGACGACAAGGATCAAGCCGTGGTGGATTATATCACGAGCATGACGGACGGCTATTTCTGCGAACTGACGAGCAAGCTGTTCCCTGGTCTGGAGTTTCCGCACCGTACCTATATTAACGAACGGTAGTTCGTATTAATTCGGTATACTGTTAGTGGAAAACGTATTTGATTGATACACGGGATGGCTATGGACGACCTTTTTTCTGCTTCGACGCGCGAGCGTTCCTTTCAGAATGCGCCGCTTGCGGTGCGCATGCGCCCCAATTCGCTCGACGAGTATGTGGGCCAGCAAAAGGCCGTCGGTAAGGGCTCATGGTTGCGTGCCGCGATCGAGCACGACGTGCTTTCGAGCGTGATTCTGTACGGGCCTGCC
>JAXKHW010000244.1:0-13115 GCA_036549635.1 Collinsella sp.
GTAGTCGCGGTGCTTCTCGTTGCGCTTGGCGCAAGCGGCTTTATGCTGCTTAACTCGGCAAAGACCGTAAAGAGCGAAGCGAAGGAGGCTGTCGAGATCGTCGGTGGCCTTAAGGACAAGGTCACGTCGGGCGATTTTTCGACTCTGCCTGACGACGCGAAGAAGATCGATGAGCTCTGCAACAGCATGAAGGCGGAGACCTCGAGCCCGCTGTGGGCGGCGGCTTCGTTTATCCCGGTGTATGGCAGCGATATCAATGCGGCCCGCACCATGATTGACGCCCTGTCCGATGTCTCGAGCAATGCGCTGGTTCCCATGGCCGATAACCTTTCGCAGGCTACGCCCGGCAAACTGTTCCAGGACGGCATGATTAACGTGTCCGCGCTGCAGGCGGTCGCCGATTCGCTTTCCAGCAGCTCGAAGGTGTTCAAGAGCGCCAACGAGAAGGTCCAGGGCATTGGCGATACTCATATTTCCCAGGTGACCGAGCTGGTCGATAAGGCCAAGGACGGCTTTGCCACCCTCAACGGTGCGGTTGACGCGGCGGAGAAGGTCGCCCCCGTCCTTCCCCAGATGCTCGGCGCCAACGGCCAGACGCGCAACTACCTTATGTACGCCATGAACAACGTCGAGATTCGTGCTTGCGGCGGCTTTGGCGGTTCGCAGGGCCTGATTTCGGTCACTGACGGCCAGATGTCGATTGGCGAGTTTGTTCCCCGCATTGGACTCAGCGAGGATGAGGCAGTCGAGAGCGTCGACGAAGAGGATGAGGCGCTGTTCGGCAACCACAGTAACCTGTACAACTCGGGCAATACCTATTCGCCTGATTGGCCCCGCAACTCGCAGCGTGTCGCCGCGCTGTGGAAGTCCCAGTATGGACAGGACGTTGATGGCGTCATCGGTATCGACCCGGTGTTCCTGCAGTATCTGCTGGGCCTGGTCGGTAACGTGTCACTGCCCGACGGAACGGTTGTCGACGGCACCAACGCCGCAAAGGTCCTCATGCACGATGTGTACTGGAACTATCCGGTCGAGGAGTCTGACGGCATCTTTGCATCCGTCGCCAGCGCTGCCTTCGACAAGATCCTTGGCGGTATCGGCGATGTCGATGTTACGAAGCTTGTCAGCGCCGTTGAGCGCGGTGCCGAAGAGGGCCGCCTGATCGCGTGGATGAGAAACGATGATGAGCAGAATGCCATCAAAGAGACGGGCATTGACGCTTCGCTGCCCGATCCGGATGACCCGAGTGCCGATCCTGTTGCCGGCGTTTACTTTAACAACCTGAGCTTCTCCAAGCTCGACTGGTACCTGAACGCCGATACGCAGATTGGCCAGGGCATCAAGAACGGTGACGGCACGTGCTCCTATCGCATCACCGTTACCCTGACGAACATCATGACGCAGGAGGAGGCTGGCAAGCTGCCCGACTACGTTGCGGCGAGCGCACCCGATGCCGCGCGTGACGACGAGCGTCTGAATGTCTCGTTGTTTGCCCCGACGGGCGGCAACATTACTGATCTGACCGTCGAGGGCACCCAGTTTGGTCTTGGCGCCGCCACGTGGCATGGAATCCCCTTCTATTCGGGCACCGTTGACCTGCATGCTGGCGAGACGACGACGATCACGTATACGCTGACCACGTCGGCCGAGGCGGGGGACAAGCCGCTTACGCTGCGTCAGACTCCTACATGCCAGGCGGCTCGCGACAGCGCGTCGGCGTAGGGTTTTTCTGGTAGCGCAGATAATCGAGTACCATTTTGGGGCGGACAGGCAATCTGTTCGCCCCTATTTTGTAAGGAGAGCGCATGAAGTACTTTGGCACCGACGGCTTTCGCGGTGAGGCCAACGTTGGGCTGACGGTAGAGCACGCTTATAAGATTGGCCGTTTTGTGGGCTGGTATTACGGCGCCAACCGCAGTGCTAAGGCGCGCGTGATCGTGGGCAAGGACACGCGTCGCTCGAGTTATATGTTTGAGGCGGCGCTGGTGAGCGGCCTGGTCGCGAGCGGTGCGGACGCCTATATGCTGCACGTGATCCCCACGCCGGGCGTAGCGCATCAGACTGTGGAAGGCTGCTTCGATTGCGGCATCATGATCAGCGCAAGCCACAACCCGTTTTGCGATAACGGCATTAAGCTCGTCAATAGCGACGGTTTTAAGATGGATGAGGACGTACTGGAGCTCATCGAGGACTACATCGATGGCAAGAGCGAGGTTCCGCTGGCCACGGGCAACCACATCGGTGCCACGGTGGACTACATGCAGGGCCGCAACCGCTACATTGCTTCGCTCATTGCAAGTGCGAACTTTTCGCTGCAGGGTGTCAAGATCGGTATCGACTGCGCCAACGGCTCGGCTTCCTCGGTGGCCAAGCCGGTGTTTGACGCGCTCGGTGCCGACGTGCGCGTGATCAATGCCGCGCCCGATGGCTTTAACATCAACGTCGATTGCGGCTCCACGCATATGGAGCGCCTGCAGCGCCATGTGGTGGAGCAGGGCCTGGACGTGGGTTTTGCCTACGATGGCGATGCCGACCGCTGCCTGGCCGTGGATGAGCGCGGTCGCGTGGTAGACGGCGACCAGATCCTGTACGTGTGCGGCGTGTATCTGAACAAGCACGGTCGCCTTTCGGGCGGTACCGTGGTGCCGACGATCGCCAGCAACTTTGGCCTGATCAAGTCGTTGGAGCTTGCCGGTCTGAGTGCCGTGACCAGCGGCGTGGGTGACCGTCACGTGTATGCCAAGATGCGCGAGGGCGGTTACAGCTTGGGCGGCGAGCAGACGGGCCATACGATCTTTGGCGATATCGAGCGCACGGGCGACGGCATTATGACTTCGCTGCGCGTGATGGAAGTGATTCGTGCCGAGCGCGAGACGCTCTCGCAGCTCACGGCTCCGTGCAAGCTGCTGCCGCAGGCGCAGGTGGCCGTGCACGTGGCGGACAAGGACGCCGCGCTCGAGAACATGGGCGTGCAGAACGCCATCGCCGAGGCCGAGGCTGCGCTGGCAGGCGAGGGCCGCGTGCTCGTGCGCAAGAGCGGAACCGAGTCGGTTATCCGCGTGCTGGCCGAGGCGCCCGGCCAAGCATCCGCCGATGCCGCCATGAAGCGCATCGCCAACGCGCTCGAGGCTCTGTAAGGTAGTCATTGGGGACGTTCTTAAACGACTAGGTGGAAAGGGGGCGCCGCGGATTGGTTCCGCGGCGTCCCCTTTGCGTTGGCGTGTCGGTTATGCCTTACAGCTCGTAGAGCGTGGTGAACTTGTCCTGCAGGTAGCTGCAGTAGTAGCGGGCATCGAACGCCATGCCGCACGCGCCCTTGATGAGCTCCGGCGCGTCCTTGGCGCGGCCCCACTGCCAAATGTGCTCGCCCAGCCAGGCGCGGACGGGTGTCAGGTCGCCGCTCGCACAGGCGCCGTTGAGGTCGACACCGTCGCGGCACATGGCCGGCACAAACATGGCGTCGTAGGCGCTGCCCAGCGCATAGGTGGGGAAGTAGCCAAACGAGCCACCGCTCCAGTGCGTATCCTGCAGGCAGCCGTGCGTGTCGTCGGGAACGGGAATGCCAAGGTACTCGTCCATAAAGCGGTTCCAAAGCGCGGGGATGTCCCTGGCCGTGGCCTCGCCGGCACACAGCATGCGCTCGATCTCGTAGCGCACCATAACGTGCAGCGGATAGGTGAGCTCGTCGGCCTCGGTGCGGATCAACGACGGCTGAGCGATGTTCACGGCGTGGTAGAGCGTGTCCTCGTCCACGTTGCCGTAGACCTCGGGCGCGTGGCGGCGCAGCACCTCGAGCAGCGGTCCCATAAAGGCGCGGCTGCGACCCACGGTGTTCTCGAAAAAGCGGCTTTGACTCTCGTGGATGCCCATGGAGGTGCCGCCCTCAAGACAGGTGCGCGCATAGGCGGGATTGACGCCCAGCTCGTACATGGTGTGCCCCGCCTCGTGAATGATGCTGTAGACGTTGGAGATGCAATCGTCCTCGTAGATGTGTGTCGCGATGCGCGCGTCACCCACGGCAAAGCCCTCGCTAAACGGGTGCTCGGTAAAGGCGAGCGTGGTGTCGTCCAGGTTCAGGCCGACAAGCTTCATCAGATCGAAGCTCATGGCACGCTGGGCAGCCTCGGGCACGCGGGCATGCAAAAAGTCGGCAGCGGGCTGCTGGCCGCGCTCGCCGATGGCGTGCACGAGCGGCACGACCGTGGCCTTGACCTCCTCGCAAAACGCGTCGAAGCTCCTGGCGGAAAGGCCGCGCTCGTACTGGTCGAGCCAAACGTCGTATGGGTCGCGCTTGGGGTCCATGAGTTCGGCCTGATGCTTAAGTTGGGCGACGATTCTATCCACATAGGGCTCAAAGCTCGCCCAGTCGTTGGCCGTCTTGGCCTTGTGCCACACGGCGTCGGCCTCGCAGGTGAGCCTGGTCCAGGCCTCGGCCTCCTCGGTAGGAATAACGCTTGCCTCGCGCTGGTCGCGGCCGAGCACGCGGATCTCGTCGAGCAGCTGCGGGTCGTCTACGTGTCCGCCTGCAACCGTCTCGCGCGCTAACGAGCGTACGAGCTCAACGGACTTCTCGCTGGTCAGTAGCTTGTGATGCTCGCCGGCAAGCGTGCCCATGGCGTCGGCACGGGCGGCAGCACCGTTGGCAGGAGCAATCGTCGCTCCATCGAACTCGGCAATCTTGAGCAGGTACTCGCGAGTCCACAGCTTGCCCTCGAGTTTGCGGAACTTTTTGACGGCCTTGTCGACTCTAGCAGCCTTGACGCCCCTGGCAGCCTTTGCCACGGCGGCCTGGGCCTTCTTATCGAGTTTCTTTCCCATACCGTATCCTTAATCTCGCAGGCCGAGCGCCGCAGGCGGGTGCGCGGCCAATTTGCACAGCTACCTGCCTTGTACCCAGCGCGAACAAAACGGAACGCGGCGATGCGCTCGCGAAATGTGTTATCCTATAGCCCAATGCGTTGACGGAGAGGGTTTTGCCCGCCGCGTCGCCGGCAAGAGAGGGAAGGTCATGGGCTGCAAGCCTTCCTGCGGTGGCAAGGGCCAAGCGTTCACTCCCGAGCAGCGACCTCAACGGGCACGCGGCCAGTGGCAGCAAAGTCCCAGTAGGGAAGCCGTGAGCCTCGCGACAAGAGGCACAGAGTGGGCGCGGCGGGCCAGACATCCGCCGGGTCAAACAAGGTGGTACCGCGGAATTCAACCGTCCTTGGGCAATGTACATGCCCGAGGGCGGTTTTTTTGTTACCGAACCGGGCCGCGCATCCGCAACATCGGGCGGCGTCAGCCGTCCCGGAGCGCGGATGTGCGAGAGACGAAAGGGAAGACATGAGTCTGATTGATGATCTGGTCAAACTCGAGGAAGAGGCCAAGGAGCTCGTCACTAGCGCTGACGACGCCGCCAAGCTCGAGGCCGCGCGCGTTGAGCTGCTCGGCCGCAAGGGCCGCATCACTGGCCTGATGCGTATGATGGGCAAGCTCGCCCCCGAGGATCGTCCCATGATGGGCAAGCGCGCCAACGAGATGCGCCAGCTGATTGAGGGCATGCTCGACGAGCGCACCACCGAGATGAAGGCCGCCGCCCTCAAGCACGCACTCGAGCACGAGGCCGTCGACATCACGCTGCCGGGCATCCGTCCGCAGATCGGTCACCAGCACCTGATCAAGCAGATCATCGAGGAGGCCGAGGACATCTTCTGCGGCATCGGCTACACCGTCGAGTCCGGCCCCATGGTCGATACCTCCTACTACAACTTCACCGCGCTCAACGCGCCCATGGATCACCCGAGCCGCTCGGCTCGCGACACGTTCTATGTGGTCGACAACAACCCCGGCAGCGTCGCGCATCCCGAGGCCCACGCTCACGGCGAGTCCGACGTACTGCTGCGCACCCAGACCTCGGGCGTGCAGATCCACACCATGGAGTCGCAGAAGCCGCCCATCTACATGATCTGCCCGGGCACCGTCTACCGTCCCGATACGGCCGACGCCTGCCACCTGCCGCAGTTCAACCAGATCGAGGGCCTGGTCGTCGACGAGGGTATCACCTTTGGCGACCTGAAGGGCACGCTCGACTACTTTGTTAAGTGCATGTTTGGCGAGGACCGCAAGACGCGCTACCGTCCGCACTTCTTCCCCTTCACCGAGCCTAGCTGCGAGGTGGACGTGAGCTGCCACGTCTGCGGCGGCAAGGGCTGCAACTTCTGCAAGCACAGCGGCTGGATCGAGATCCTGGGCTGCGGCATGGTCGACCCCAACGTCCTGATCAACTGCGGCATCGACCCCGAGAAGTACACCGGCTTCGCCTTTGGTATTGGCGCCGAGCGCGTCGCGGCACTGCGCTACGACCTGCCCGACCTGCGAACGCTCATGACAGGTGATATGCGCTTCCTGAACCAATTTTAGGCTTGCCCAGGCACCCCATCTTGGCGTTCAAACCGTCGCTCGCGTACCTTTAGTACGCGTCGCTCCTCTTTCACGCCAACCTGGGGCACCTGGACAACCCTAAGGCGAACGTCTTCATTTGATATTCCTCCCTTTGCGGAGATTAAGAACTAGGAGAGCTACATGCGCGTTTCTTACGACTGGCTCAAGACCATGATCGATATTCCGGAGGATCCCAAGACCCTTTCGGACGAATATATCCGTACCGGCACCGAGGTCGAGGCGATCGACACCGTGGGCGAGTCCTTCGACCATGTGGTGACCGCCAAGGTGCTCACCAAGACCCCGCACCCCGATAGCGACCACATGTATGTGTGCTCGGTCGACGTGGGCGACAAGAACCTCGACGCCGATGGCAACCCCGCCCCGCTGCAGATCGTCTGCGGCGCGCAGAACTTCGAGGCTGGTGACCACATCGTCACGGCCATGATCGGCGCTGTCCTGCCCGGCGACGTCAAGATCAAGAAGAGCAAGCTTCGCGGCGTCGTGTCCATGGGCATGAACTGCTCCGCGCGCGAGCTCGGCCTGGGCGGCGACCACTCCGGCATCATGATCTTGCCCGAGGATACGCCCTGCGGCATGCCGTTTGCCGAGTACGTGGGCTCGAGCGACACCGTGCTCGACTGCGAGATCACGCCCAACCGCCCCGACTGCCTGTCCATGATCGGCATGGCCCGCGAAACCGGTGCCATCTTCGACCGCGATTTCCACGTTGAGCTGCCCGCCATCAAGGTCGAGACCGGCCGCGCGACCGACGACGAGCTTTCGGTCGAGATTGCCGACGAGGGCCTGTGCGACCGCTACGTCGCCCGCATCGTGCGCAACGTGAAGGTCGGCCCCTCGCCCGACTGGATGGTCAAGCGCCTCAACGCCCTGGGCGTGCGCCCGCACAACAATATCGTCGATATCACCAACTACGTGATGATGCTCACCGGCCAGCCGCTGCACGCCTTTGACCTCGACACCTTTGCCGAGCGCGATGGCAGGCGCCGCGTGGTGGTTCGCGCCGCCCAGCAGGACGAGAAGTTCACGACGCTCGATGGCGAGGAGCGTGTGCTCGACGCCGGCATGGGCCTCATCACCGACGGCGAGCGCCCTGTGGCGTTGGCCGGCGTCATGGGCGGCATGGATTCCGAGATCGAGGACGATACCGTTGACGTGATGGTCGAGAGCGCCTGCTTCAACGCCGGCCGCACCTCGCACACCAGCCGTGACCTGTCGCTGATCTCCGACGCCTCCATCCGCTTTGAGCGCCAGGTTGACGAGACCGGCTGCGTGGATGTTGCCAACGTTACCTGCGCGCTGATTGAGGAGATCGCCGGCGGCGAGGTTGCTCCCGGCTATGTCGACGTTTTCCCCGCGCCCAAGACCATCGACAGCATCAAGCTGCGCCTGGCCCGCGTGCACGCCATCTGCGGTGCCGACATCGAGTCCGACTTTATCGAGCGCTCGCTCACCCGCCTGGGCTGCACCGTCGAGCGCGACGGCGAGGACTTTATGGTCACGCCGCCGAGCTTCCGTTCCGACCTGCCGCGTGAGATCGACCTGATCGAGGAGGTCCTGCGCCTGTGGGGCATGGGTCGCGTCACGGCGACCATTCCGGCTGCCAAGAACCACATCGGCGGTCTGACGCGCGAGCAGAAGCTTACCCGCAAGGTCGGCGAGATCCTGCGCGCCTGTGGCCTCAACGAGACCACGACCTTTGGCTTTGCCGCCCCGGGCGACCTGGAGAAGATTGGCATGTCCACCGAGGGTCGCGGCTGCCCCGTGGTGCTCATGAACCCGCTGGTGGCCGAGCAGACCGAGATGCGCCGCTCGCTGCTGCCGGGCCTGCTGCAGTCCGTTGCCTATAACGAGGCCCACGGCACGCCCAACGTGCATCTGTACGAGGTCGGCAGCTTGTTCCACGGTCGCGAGAATGCCAGCCTGCCCAAGGAGACCAAGTCCGTGGCGGGCGTGCTCTCGGGCCAGTGGAGCGAGCAGTCTTGGAGCATGAAGTACCGCAAGCTGCGTTTCTTCTTTGGCAAGGGCATCGTTGAGGAGCTGCTTGCCCAGCTGCGCATCGAGAAGGTTCGCTTCCGTCCCGTCGAGGGCGAGAGCTATGCCTTCCTGCAGCCGGGTCGTGCTGCCGAGGTGCTCTCGGGCGGTACCGTGCTGGGCTGGGTTGGCGAGATCCACCCCGAGGCGCGCGAGGCTATGGGCATTGACGAGGTCGTCGTTGCCTTTGAGCTCGACCTGGACAAGCTGATCAAGGGCGCCCGCAACCAGGAGAACTACCGCGAGTTCTCGCAGTACCCGGCCGTTGAGCACGACCTTGCTATCGTGGTCGACAACACTGTGACCTGCGAGGATCTTGAGCGTCGTATTACGAGTGCCGGCGGCAAGCTGCTCGAGGGCGTGCGTCTGTTCGATGTCTACCGCGATCCGGTCCGCATCGGCAAGGGCAAGAAATCCATGGCCTTTGCGCTTACGTATCGCTCCGACGACCACACGCTCACCAGCGAAGAGGTCGAAAAGGCGCACCAGAAGATCGTTACCAAGGTGTGCAAGGGCGTAAACGGCGAGGTCCGCGGCTAGGTCCTGCGCTGGGGTATGGGTTGGTGGTGACTGCTGCCGAATCCTACAAGACCGCTATGCTCGGTATAAGGCGCTGCTGAGCCTGCATATATGACACGCGCATTACATAACGGCGTGCTGCTTTGTCGGCAGTGCGCCGTTTTGCTATGATAGCCCGCGGCGTGTTACGAATCTGACAATACGTAACACTGGCAAGGTGATTCAAGCGGCGTTGCAATTCCGTGCGCCGATAACCGGGAGGCGTACATGCACATTCCAGATAATTATCTGTCCCCGCAGACCGATGCCGTCATGGCGGTGGCGATGGTGCCCGTTTGGGTCCACTGCATCAAGAAAGTGCGCGCCACGCTCGATCGCGAGCATATGGCGTTCCTGGGCATCTGCGCCGCGTTCTCCTTCCTGCTCATGATGTTCAACGTGCCGTTGCCCGGCGGCACCACGGGTCACGCCGTCGGCGGCGCCCTCATTGCGCTGCTGCTAGGCCCCGAGGCCGCGGCTATCGCTGTCTCGGTCGCGCTGGCGCTGCAGGCGCTGCTGTTTGGCGACGGCGGCATCCTGTCCTTTGGCGCCAACTGCTTTAACATGGCCTTCGTGCTGCCGTTTGCCGCTGCTATCGTGTTCCGTGCGCTCAACAGCCGTTTGCACGACAAGAGCTGGGGCACCTCGGTTTCGGCCATCGTAAGCGGCTGGATCGGCCTGTGCCTGGCGGCCCTGTGCGCGGCAATCGAGTTTGGTATTCAGCCCATGCTCTTTACCAACGCTTCGGGCGCGCCGCTGTACTGCCCCTTCCCGCTGTCTATTGCTATTCCTGCCATGATGATCCCGCATATGCTGGTTGCCGGCGTGGTCGAGGGCGTGGCGACGGCCGCCATTTACGGTTTCATTAAGAAGACAGCGCCGACCGTTATCGTCGGTCCCGAAGCCGCCGATGGCCAGCTTGCCGCCGATGGTGCTGCCAAGAAGACTTCCCTGATTCCCACGTTCATTCTGGTCGCCGTGCTTGTTGTGGCCACGCCGCTGGGCCTGCTGGCCACGGGTGACGCCTGGGGCGAGTGGGACGCCGAGGGCGCCGCGACCGCCGTTCAGGAGGCTGGTGACGACAGTCTGCAGGCTTCGGTCGGCCTCGATACCCCGACCTTTGCCGACGCTCTGCCTACGGGTGATTACCTGCAGGCCTATTCCGAGGAGCAGGGTCTTGGCTTTGCCGGTCAGGCTGCCATGTATATCCTGTCCGGCGTAATTGGCGTGGCGGTGCTCACCATCGCATTCCATCTGATCTCGCTGACGGTTAAGGAAAGCGGTGCTCATGGCAATAGCCGAGCTGCCTAGCTGGCTTGCGGTCGAGCAGCGTTACGAGCCCGTGGGGGCTCGGCATCGCGTGATGCAAAAGAATGTCCTGCACCTGGCGAGCCTGCTTGAGCGGGTTCGCCTGGGTGGGGGCGCGCACGAGGGCGGGTCGATGGTCGACCGCGCCCTTTCTTGCGTTTCGGCTCCGGTGCGCCTGGTGGGGATGTTCGTCTGCGTCCTGTGCGTGTGTCTGACACAGAGCCCGCTGTACCTCATGTTGATGGCGGCCATTGCGCTGGTGCTCGTTGCCGTGCGCCCCGTACGCGGGCTGCGTGCGACCATTGTACCGGCGCTCGGCGCCACGGGGCTTGCGGTGGTTCTGGCATTGCCTGCCCTGCTGCTGGGCGCGTCTGCCACGGGCGCCATGCTCAAGATCGCGCTCAAGACCTTCATTAATGTGTCGCTGGTGCTGGGCGTTTCGTGGACGCTTACCTGGAGCCGCATGTCGGCGGCGCTCAAAATGCTGCACCTGCCCGACGAGGTCATCTTTACCTTTGATATGGCACTCAAGCATATCGAGGTGCTGGGACGCACGGCGCACGATCTGTGCGAATCGGTCATGCTGCGCAGCGTTGGCCGTGCGCCTGAGGGATTTTCGCGTACCGATTCGATCGCGGGTATCATGGGCATGACCTTTATCAAGGCGATGGAATGCAGCCGCGCGATGGATGAGGCCATGCTCTGCCGCGGCTTTGCCGGCGCGTATCCGGCTCCCGCGCGGAGCGGCTTTGGCTGGCGCGATGCGGTCTATGCGGTCGGCGTGGCGTTGCTCGCCGTGTTGTGTGCGGTACTGTAGCGCGGGCGGTCTAGCCGTCGATGTGAGTAGGGAAGGGCGACGTTTTGACGATCCATATGAATAGTGCGGCGGGCACGAACGGTGCGGGCGGCGCCGAGGGCGCGCCGCTTATTGAGTTGCGCGACGTGGTGTTCTCCTATGCGGGGCATACGGTTGTCGATGGCGTGTCGCTGCAGGTCGATCGTGGTGAACTCGTTGCCCTGCTCGGTCCCAACGGCTGCGGTAAGACGACGATTATGCGTCTTATTAACGGCCTTGAACTCGCGGACGCAGGGGCATACCTGTTTGACGGGTGTATGGTCGATGCGGCATATCTCAAGGATTCCGCGACGGCCCAGCGGTTCCATCAGCGCGTGGGCTTTGTGTTCCAGAATGCCGACGCCCAGTTGTTCTGCGCTACGGTGGGTGAGGAAGTTGCTTTTGGTCCCGCGCAGATGGGGCTGCCGGCAGACGAGCTCGACCGTCGCGTGCACGATGCCATAGAACTGTTTCAAGTTGCCGACCTGGTCGATGCCTCGCCCTATCAGCTTTCGGGTGGGCAAAAGAAGCGTGTTGCGCTGGCGGCAGTCGTATCGATGAACCCCGATATCTTGGTTCTCGACGAACCTACTAATGGGCTCGACGAGGATTCATGCGACATCGTGGTCAACTTCTTGCTGGCCTACGTCGCGGCGGGTAAGACGGTCTTGATGAGCACACATCACCAGGATTTGGTGCGACGCCTGGGTGCCCGTGCAATCTATATCGATCGATATCACCATGTGGTCGAGGCGCCTTCGCCGTCGTATGGAACCGAAAGCGGTGCTACGGACTAGTTGCTGCGTAGAGCGTGCGTAGCCGCCCGCGCGGCTTTGCCGTGATGGTATAGTTATCCAGGTTTTTTATGGGGGTGGCTATGCCAAGCTGGAACATTCATATCGCTCAGACGGAGCGTTTGCTGGAGCGCACCGGTGCGCTTGCCAAGAGCGTGCGCGACCGCAATGCCTTTTTGTTTGGCTGCGTGGTTCCGGATATTTTCGTGGGCTATATGGTCCCTGGCATCGCCGATCCCATCCCGTACCGCATTACGCACTTTGCCAAGCCCGAGCCTATCCCTAAGCCGCGTGAGCACGAGTTCTGGGATACCTATGTGGCACCGTTGCTTAAAAGTTCGCCCACCGGTGCGCCAGCCGCGGCGACCTCGATTATCGAGGAGCGCGAGCGACTGAATCGCGTGCACTATCCCCAGCGCTACAGGGATGCCGAGCCGGTTGCCGGTCCCGGTGCTAGCGAGCTTTCGCTCGCGCCCGATGACGTGGCGCAGTCGCTGCTCGATCTGACGCTGGGCGTTTGGTCTCACCTCGTGGCCGATACCGTGTGGAATACGCGTGTGAATCAGTACCTGGAGGCGCACGGCGGCAAACCGTGCGAGGAGTTCCGCATTAAAAAGCAAGGCGACTTTGACTGGTTCGGCAAGACGCTCGGCATTGTTTCGATTCCGCGCGCGACCGATCGCCTGTATACTGCGGCGACGCGTTTTGGGCAGTATCCCATCCATAAGGAGTATGTGCTCAAGACCATCGGCGTTATGCACGAGATCGTGCGCGAAAACCCCGGTGAGCCCGACCATCCGCCATACCGCCTGCTGACCGAGGAGTTCTTCGACGCAACGTTTACCGAGGTCATCGAGCTGACCGAGGCGGGCTTTGCGGCTCGCGTTGCCGCTTCTGACGTCCCCGCAGTCCCTCTGATCGCTAGCTGCTAGCCGGCCGGCTTGACGGCGAACAGTTCATCCCAATTGACCAACAACTCCCGTCGCAGGGCATCTTCGGTGGTGCGCTCGGCATCGGAGAGGCTTGCGACTGAACGCAAATCGATGAAGCGGGGCTTATAGGACAAAATGTGTGTCCATGTTGGGGGCATCGGCGCAGGTCGATGCCCCTTTTTCAGCCGTTTAAATTCCGTCCCCGCTTTTAAC
>JAXKHW010000245.1:0-3793 GCA_036549635.1 Collinsella sp.
CAGAGCCAGATCGGCCACGGCAACCGTTCCGAGAAGATCCGTACCTACAACCAGCCCCAGGACCGCGTGACCGATCACCGCATCGGTTTCAACTCCACCTACAACGGCGTCCTTCTGGGCGATCAGCTCGGCACCGTCATCGAGGCGCTCGCCGCCGCCGAGCGAGCCGAGAAGCTGGCACAAGCAGTTTAGGTTACGCGGTTTTACCAAACCGCGTAACGGCTCGACGCTGCGCGCCGCCCAGAGCGACAATTTGTCATTCAAAAGGCGAGGCATGACCAGAAGGTCTATGCCTCGCCTTTTTCATGCCAACTTGTTCGCTCTGGACGTCGCTCGCTGTCCGTCCTCTACCTGCGGCGTTCTCTTGGGTAGTCATTGGGGACGTTCTTAAATGACTAGGTTGAGTAAATTGCTATTCGATTTTATTTAATCTGCTTTGTTAGAAATTAAGCAATTTAACTGCTTAAAGCAATCAACGGCGTTTATCTGCTATCGATAATAATGCTCAAAAATCGTCCGAGAAGTCGCAGTGCATTTTTTGATGCGTCGCACGTCAAGTGATTTGGCAAGTTCTTGGTTAGATATTGGTCAGTTTTGGGTCAACCTTGCCAAAAGCTTGACGAATGCAGATTTTGACGTCGACGAATGAGCACTTTGAGCAAGCCCGGTGCAAAATTCTGGGCTGATTCTCGATAATCGCCTTCAATCGTCCCTTGCCAAGCGCTGGCCTCGCGTACAATCTGCTCCGACATTCGCGCGCCGTCCGGCGCTTAAGAGGGGAGGGCCCCATGGCAAATGAGATCTGGACCATCAAGCGTTGTCTCGAGTGGACCAAGGAGTACCTGGCCGAGCGCGGCGAGGAGCACCCCCGTCTTTCTGCCGAGTGGCTGCTGTGCGCCGCCACGGGCCTGGCGCGCATTGACCTATATATGCGTATGGACGAGACGCTTAACGCGGCCCAGCTCGAGACCATGCATGCGGCCGTTGTCCGCCGCGCTAAGGGCGAGCCGCTGCAATACATCACCGGCAGCACGCAGTTTCGCATGATCGACGTCGCGTGCGCCCCCGGTGTGCTCATTCCGCGCCCCGAGACCGAGATGCTCGTCGAGGAAGTCCTCAATTATCTGGATGCCGAGGTGCTGAGCCCCGAGGCTGCTGCCCGTCAGCGTGTTGAGCTGCCTTGGAACGATGAGGTCGAAGAGGCCCGCAAAGCCGAGGCGGCGCTGGCCGACGAGCGCGCGACTGCCGAGCGCCGTGCCGCTAACCTGACGGCTGCCGATGAGGCGGCGTTAGGCGGCGACGTACTGGGCAGCCGTGCCTATGCCGAGGAACTGGCCGACCGCGAGGCCGAGGAAGCCGCCGCGCAGGCAGCAGAAGCCGAAGCCGCGGAAGCCGCCGAGTCCGAGCTCGACGAATACGGCATCGCCATCGAGGGTGCCGGCCAGGAGACGGCTTCAGCTCAGGATGCCGCTGCGCCTGCCCCAACCGAGCCCTGCACTGCCCGCGTTCTCGAGGTCGGCTGCGGCACGGGCTGCATTTCGCTCTCCCTTGCCTGGGAGCGCCGCGGCCACGTTACCGGCACCGCCACCGATATCGAGCCGCGCGCCATCGATCTGGCCACCAAAAACCGCGACGCCCTCGGCCTCACGGCAGATGAGGTTGCCTTTAGCCTCACCAACCTGGTGAGTTCCATTCCCCGCGAAGAGTGGGGCACCTTTGATGTGCTCGTCTCCAACCCGCCTTACATCCCGACCGACGTCATGCGCTCGCTGCCGCACGAGGTCAAGGACTTTGAGCCCGACCTGGCGCTCGAGGGCGGCGCCGACGGCCTCGATATTTTCCGCCGCCTGCTCAATGCGGCGCCTTACATGCTGCGCGCCGGCGGCCTGTTTGCCTGCGAGCTCTACGAGGGTGCCCTCGATGCCGCGGCCGAGCTCTGTCGCCAGGCAGGCCTTTCGGACGTGCGTATCGTCCATGACCTCACCGATCGCCCCCGCATCGTCCGAGCCATCGTCACCGAGCCCAAACAGCGTATTTAAGCTGAATTAATAGACATTTGCGCAAGTTTGTCCTTGCAATATACCGTAAAACTTCTACTATAGAAGGAGAAAGGTATGTCAAATCAGCTGCATCGGTACCGTATCGTGCTTGATTACATTGAACCTTGGCTTGATGAGCAGGATGAAGCTACGCTGAAGCAGATTTATGCAGACCTTTTGGTGCTCGAGAAGGAAGGTCCCAGCCTTGGTCGTCCGCTGGTTGACCGCGTAAAGGGCTCGAAGCTTCATCATTTAAAGGAGCTGAGAGTGACGTCGTGTGGTGGGCAGGTGATTCGCATCCTCTTCGCCTTTGACCCCAAGCGCCAGGCGGTATTGCTATTGGCGGGTGATAAGTCGCGAGCGGGATCGTCAAGGGCAAAATGGAACGGTTGGTATGCGATCAACATTCCAAGGGCCGAGCAAATATACCGTCGCCACGTAAGGAGGCTCGATCGAGATGGAACTGCATGAGTATATGGAATCTCGCGGGATAACACGCGACTCCATTACCGCCGAGCAGGAGAGGACTCGCGATCGTATCGAAGCCTATAAGCTTGCTCAGATTCGCAGGTTAAAAGATCTAACACAGGCGTCGGTCGCCCAGTCGATGGGCGTTTCTCAAAAACGTGTATCCGAGCTCGAGCGTGGGGAGTTGGGTTCGATGAGGCTCGACACGCTGAGCAGGTACGCAGAGAGCCTCGGCGGAAAACTGGTTGCAAGCATCGAGTTTCCCGATCGTACCGTTACGCTTGCGCGCTAAAAATCTTCAATTAACCCCCTCACTTTCACCGACTACTAGAGCCGCTCACCAAACCAACATGCGCTCTGGGCAAATAGGTTGAATGTTTCGTGCGAGAATGCCCCACAGTAAACAAACTTGCACCGGAGCGTAAGGGGCTGGCATACACATGCAGACGGTCTATCGGGTATACGAGGGAACGCGCGAGCCGCATCGGCTTGCCGTCGAGCGCACGGCCGAGGTGCTCGGCCGCGGCGGCCTGGCCTTGATTCCGACCGAGACCGTCTACGGTGTCGCCGTGGCAGTCAACGCCTTCTCGGACGCCGTGCCCCAAGATACAAGCGAATTCCCATCGTGGCCGCGCGATCCGCAGGCTGCCGTCAATGGCGCCGCAGTTCCTGCGCTCGGCACCGGCTATCGCCGTATCTTCACTCTCAAGCAACGTGAGCTCACGCAAACCGTCGCTTGGCTGGTCGATGGCGTCGAAGCACTCGACCGCTATGGCGTGGATATCCCGGAAGAGGCCCGCGTGCTTGCCCGACGATGCTGGCCGGGCGCCCTGACTATCGTGGTCAAGGCGGCCCCCTGCGTGCCGACCTTTATGCGCGCTGCCGACGACACCGTGGCCCTGCGCGCTTCGGCCTCTCCCGTGGTCCAAGCGCTCATCCGCGCCTGCGGCAGTCCCCTTGCCTGCACGAGCGCCAACACGCACGGCGCGCCTTCGCCGGCAAGCTTTGCCGCCGTCGAGGGTCGCATCCTGGAGGGGGTCGATGTTGCCGTCGACGCCGGCGAGACCCCGTGTCGCGACGCCTCGACCATCGTATCGTTCCAGCACGGCGGGCTCCAGATCCTGCGCCAAGGCGCACTTCCCGCATCAGAGATCGAACGGGTCCTGTCCGACCCGATGCAATAGAAAGGTGTAAGCGATGTCGTTGAATCTGGGCAGCCTGGGCATGGAAGATGCCTCGTTTAACTTTGGCGGTTCCTACATCATGGCGCTCGACTGCGGCACCAC
>JAXKHW010000246.1:0-10903 GCA_036549635.1 Collinsella sp.
CAGACACCGCAGGGGCGCTCAGATTATTCGTAAGGCCCAGATCAACCGTCTTCTGTTCACTCAGCACGCCCTTCGCCGAAAGCGAAATCACATGGAGCTTTCCGTCGTGCGTCATCTGATAGAAGGTCGAACCATTGGACGAATCGGCAATGCAATCGGCATTTGCGACAGCGCCGAGCTTCATGGTCGAAACGACATCGCCCGTCATCTTATCAATGCACTTAAGCGTACCCGCGCTCGTAGGAACGATGGCATACTTATCCGTCAAAGCCGCACCAGTCCAGTAATAGCCCTCGGCAGGGTCGATGTTCTGCCAAGAAACTTCGCCCGTGGCAATCTTAATGCGCGCAAAGGAGCCGTTGCCGTAAGTCGCGTTGTAATTCTCGTCATACGAAATATCGACCGAGCCTACATAGACGTACTCGCCGTCCGAAACGACGGTGCAGGAGCTCTGCGTCAAGTCCGTCAAACCAGGCGTCAGCCACTTGCAGATCAGCTTGTCTGCAGTAATCGCCTGGACCGCACCGCCGTTGAGCGGAACGATGATAAGGCCATTGGTATAGATCGGACGAGAAGTATAGCTCACCTTGGAGGCAAGCGGCGCAGAGGCAACCTTTTTGCCCGTGGACGAATCGATCTTAATGAGCTCGTTCTCGGTCGCGATGTACACAAAGCCGTTAGCAATGACAGGCTCGCTGCAGTTGGCATACTGCTGACCAGACTCGGCCTTCCAATCGAAGGCCCACTTAAGACCGGCGGCCTGCGCAGGCGTCTTGGCATCCGTTACGGTCGAACCGTTGCCACTGTTGCCGTAGCCGGCCCACTCGGCATCCCAATCAGGAGTCGTCGCGCTCGGATCCACGACAATCTTGTCGGGATCGGGCATGGGTGAATTATCGGTGGTATAGGCAAGCGTGACCTTATCGCCGCTCTTGAGCGTAATCTGATTGGCGCAGAGTAAGGAGGGCTTTCCGTTGATATACAGATGCCAATATTTATTGGTCGCAGCATCCCAGGCATACGGCTTGTGATCGAACGGCGAAGTAATGGAATTCAGGAACCAGTACTCACCACTCTGGGAGCCGTTGTACGCAACGCCCTTGGCCTTCAGAACTGCCTCAATAAGGTTCTGGGCCGTGGAGCCTTCGGGCAGAGAAACATTGCTTGCCGTGCCCCAACGCGTATTGTTCCCGTTGACATCGGGACCGATAACATCGGCGGATCCAAGCACCTGACCGGGGAGGGCATCGGCGTCAGCACCATACATAAAGGTGACGGCGTCACCCTCCTGGAGCTTGTAGGCACCGGCGCCAACGTCGGCGAACTTGCCATTTACGTAGAAGCGCCAATAGCTATTGGTCGCAGCATCATAGCCACAATAGGACTTACCATCGAAGGGCGAATAAATGCCGTTGAGGAACCAGCCCCAAGACGATTCGCCAGCATCGAGAGTAAGGCCGACCTGCTCAAGGAGATCCTTGGCAGTGGAGCCTGCCTTGAGACTCGTCTGACCCGTCGAAGCCCAAACCTGCTGCTTGCCGTCCTTGTCCTTACCGAGAACCTGAACAGAAGCATGGACAGAATCGGACGGCAACTGGTCGCCCCAGCCACCGTAGAACCACGTAACGGTATCGCCGGCATGGATGGTGACATTGTCCGCCGTATAGTCACTCGACTTGCCGTTGATGAACAGCTGCCAATAGGTCGAATAATCTTGGGGCGTACCCAGCTCAACACCGTTGTACTTAAGGCTCAGAATGAAGGAGCCCGCAGCAACGGCGTCAATGTCGTTCGCCTCGAGTGCGACCTTCGTAAGATCAAGCGCGCTCGAGCCGGACGTCACCACATACTGCGCGTTATCGACCCAAGCCTGAGTCTTGCCCTGGGCATCGCGACCAATGACGGTCACATTTGCGGCAACCTGGTCTTTAACGACAGGGGACGAGCTACCAGCCGTATAGGCAAACTCAATCTTCTGCCCCTGGGTGAGCTTGACGCTGCTCGCGCCAACCGAGGAAGACGCGCCGTCGACGAACAGCTGCCAGAAGGCATAAGTCGTCGGATCGTAGGCAAGCGTGCGACCATCGCTCGGGGATGTGATGCTTTCGAGGTAGAAACCGTATGCCGTGTTCGGTTCGTACTTCGCCTTGAAGCCCGTCTTCTCCTGCAGCTTAATGAAGGCATCCGCAGCCGTCGCGCCCTCGTCGAGCTTGAGCTGCGTAGGTGCCACCCAGGTCTGAGCCTTGCCGTCAGCATCGGTGCCAATAATCGAGAACGAGACCTCGACTTGCTTCTTGGCGACATCGCCGGTTTCTGTCGGGTTCTCTGTCTGGACGGCAGCCGCGGCGGCAGATCCCGCTTGGCCAGCGGATGCCGTCGAAGACTGCTCGCTCGTGGCAGGGCTCTCCCCCGTCGCCGAGCCTTCGTCGCCAGTTGCTGCCTCTGTTATGGCTGCACTAGCTGCAGGCGCGCCCTCGGAATCCGAAACCTCGGCGCCGCTCTGCTCAGCGGTACCGCCCGCAAGCGCTGCGTCCTCGCCCGGTGTCGCAGCCTGAGCCACGGCCTCGGCAATGCCCTCGGCGCCCTCGGCCCACAGCTGAGCCGGTGTGGTGCCAAAGGCCATCGCGAAGGCCAGGAATGCCACCAGGCAGCGCTTTGCCACGCCGCGCGCGATTACGCCACGGCGACGAAGCGAGGCAGGCTGGCACTCGTCCTCAAACATATCCATTCGTCTCCTACTGTCTGTACTTGGAGCGTTGCCTTGAGGCTGCCCCACGTCATCGCGCATGTTGCGCTCGAGTTCCCCCATCGGGGTCCCCCTTCCCTCCAGAGCCCTATGCACACCGGCGGCAAAAGCCGCAGCCGCATGCAAGACGGGAGGCGATCCGACTTAACCTTAACGACTCGGGCACGTCGTCCGATCTGCGACGCGAGCATCCCGAGCCAAGAGGAATTACGGTTACTGGTACAGCTGGGGACTTGCACCCCGATTCTCCCAAATGCGCAGGATAACCGCGCATTCGTGCGTCTCCGCACCACCATCTAGGCCATCGATTATTACCGTTAAAATGGTATCACGCAAAAGGGCCTCGCACGCAGGCGAAGCCCAAGGTAAAAGCTATTGTTTGCGATAGGAAAATGCGGTGACGGCCGCAGCCTCTAGTGCTTGCCGCCGTGACTGTTGAGCCAGATATTGCGGCCCAGCATAAGCGCCAGCACCAGCGCGCTCACGTAGCCCATAAAGCCAATGACCGGGATACCAAACACAACCGGCTCGATGCGCGCGTAGTACACCACCGACGAACCGATAAACAGACCGGCGATCACAATTGCCATCGACATGCGGTCGATAATCCCACCTAGCTGTCGCAGCGCCTTATCGCTGCTCATGATCTGCGTGTTTACCTTAAGCTGGCCGCGCGTAAGCATACGCGAAGCCAAGCCCAGATACTCGGCCGCCTCGAGCGAGCCCTTCGCCGCGCGATAACTGCTCGCTGCAAAGTCGCGGCTCATCTCGCGCATGCGCGCATAGGTGCTTTTCTCGTTTTTAATATGCGTCTGGATGATCTGGATCATGTTGACGTTGGGCATGTACTCGGTCAACAGGCCCTCGAGCGTCACCATGCCGCGGGCGAACATCGTCACCACGCTCGGCAGCTCAACGTCATTTTTGCGCGCGAGGTTTAACAGCGAGGTCAAAAACTCGCCGATATCCAGGTCTTTAAGGTCGAGCCCGGCAAAGTCGGCAACAATAAAGTCCAAGTCGGACAAAAAGGCCGAATGGTCAAGCTCGGCCGAATCGCCGCGCGTCACGGCAAAGCGCATGAGCGAATCCTTGAGCTTTGGCACGTCGCCCTCGGCCACGGCAAAGATCATATCCTTGACGATGCCACGGTCGTGGCTCGACATGCGTCCGACCATGCCCAAGTCGATAAAGTAGACAATTCCGTCTTTGAGGATGATGTTTCCCGCATGCGGGTCGGCATGGAAAAAGCCGTCGTCGAGCACCTGCGTCGAATAGTCCTCGACGATTGCGGCACCGATCTTTTCCAAGTCATAGCCCTCGGCCACTAAGCGTTCAGGATCGGCGATCGAAATGCCGTCGACGTAATCCATAACCACCACGTGCTCGGTGCACAGGTCCAGATAGGATTTAGGGCACGTCACGCCATGAACGCTCTTATGGAACTCGTAGAAGTCGTTGAGGTTTTTGGCCTCGGCCAAAAAGTTGGTCTCCTCGCGAAACGAGGTCCACAACTCCTCGACTACGCCGTGCAGGTCAACGAATTGATCGGTGTTGACGAACTTGGAAACAATGCGCACCACCGAGCGGATGATATCGATGTCCTGCGCCATAACCTGCTGCGCACCGGGGCGCTGCACCTTGACGGCTACGTCCTCGCCCGTCACCAGACGAGCGCGGTGCACCTGCGCGAGCGATGCGCTACCAAGCGGATTGGGGTCGATCGCATCGAACATCTCCCCCAGGCGCAGGCCGTATTCCTCTTCCAAGCAGCGGAGCACTACCTCGTACGGCACCGGCTCCACGTCGGAGCGCAAGCGGCGCAGCTCATCGCAAAAGCGTTGCGGCAGAATCTCGGACCGGTTGGCCAGAATCTGCCCCATCTTGACGAACATGGGGCCGAGCTCCTCGAGCAGGCGGCGCAAGCGAACCGGCGTGAGGTTATCCCACACACGGTACTTTTTGACCAAGCGAACAATCTGCCCAATGCGTTCGCGACGACCCGCCGGTGTGAGCTGATATTCCTCGTCCGGCGCCATCGCGTCGGGCTCCTCGGGGACCATATCGACAGCGCGCGGCTTTTTGCGAGCGCCCGAGACGGCGGCATCAACCTCATCGACAACCGCCGCCTCGTCACCCAGGGGATCTAGTTTGTTGTAATCGGTGGTGGAATCTGCCATCTGCGCTGCTACTCGGCCTCTTCGGTATCCTTCGCATTGTCGGGCTCAACGGACTCGACGGGCACCGAGGTCACGTTGTCCTCGACCGAATCGACGATGTCGCGCACGTGGGCCAGGAAGGCCGTGCGCTCGGACGCGGTCATAACGCGGACGCGAGCAAGGATGAGCTCATCGAGCACGCGCTGGGCCGCGGTCTCGCCCTGCATGCCCAGACGCTCGGTCAGATCGGAGATGGTACCGCCGGCCTGCTCGAACATGTCGGACACACTGCGGGCGATATCGGGAGCGCCGGCGTCCTTGCGAACCTGCTCGCCCTTGGTATTAAGGTCGTCGAGAACCTTCTTGCCGCCTTCGACAGCAACGGCGGCAGCGCCAAAGCCCACGTTAATGGCGCCGTTAACAAGCTGATCGAGTTTCATAACCATGGTTGTCTCCAATCACAAACAACTGCATTGGCGTTCTTGTACCCAAGATTGAGCGAAAGCGACAAAGCGTTTTAGCGCTATTCAATCGACGGGAAATCCCTACCTCACGTTGTCGTTCATCGCGAAAGAGTTCTTCATGGCGCAGCTCGTGGTGTAGAGCACCTTGCCCAGTAGAGCATCGGTCTCCACGCGAACACGCTCGGCAAAGGCCTCATTGGCGCGTGCAAGCTCGGCAGGTACCTCGGCCTCGGGCAGAGCGGCTACGGCAGCATCGACGTCATGGATCTGCTTGTGGCCCATGCCACCGACCTTCTCCTGATAGTCCTCCACAGCGCGGCCGCACTCATGGAAACGGACGTCGGCCAGGGCGCCGATCAGGCGGTTGGCCCAGTAGAAGTTTTCGGACGTCACGCGAGCCTGCGTGTCGGCATAGTACTCGGGCATGGTCTCGACGTTGGCGTACAGAGGGACCAGCGCGTTAAACGAGTTGGAGCCAAAGGCCATCCACTGCACGGCGCGATACGCCGGCTGCGCATAGGGGCGCAGCTGCAACACGGCGAGCTGGCTGTTGCGGTTGATGCCGATGGGGCGATAGGCACCACGCGTAGCGGGCGTGCCCTTGCTGCCGTAGCAGTCGTACTCCGTGCCCTGGTAGTGGCTCGAGAGCACGTACTTGATGTCCTCGATGGTCACCTTGCGCTCGGGCACGCGGCTCCAGGGGATATCGTCGCTCTCGGGCGTGTAGTCGGCGTCGGGGCCATCCCACACGTCGCTGGGGTTGAGGCAGCGCTGCATGTACCAGGCGCGCGGCGTGTTGTAGACATGGTCGCTGTCGCTGTGCGAGCCAAAGGCCTCGCGCGGGTTAAAGACGGCAGCCGGGCCGTCGCTCTCGACGCCCAGCGTCAGGTCCAGATGCCACTCGGCCATCCAGACGCGCAGGTCGGCGGAGCACATATGGTCGGCCTGGGCGCCCTCGGCGTCATCCAGGTCAAAGCTGTCGATGCCCAGCTGGTTGGGCATGGTCACATAGGCGTCGTCAGGCACGCGCTTGGCGATCCAGTGGTGACCGCCGATGGTCTCGAGCCACCAGATCTCGTCCACGTCGCTAAAGGCGATGCCGTTGTTCTCGTAAGTGCCGTAGCGCTCGAGCAGGTCGCCCAAGATACGCACGCCGTCGCGGGCGGACTTGGCATACGGCAGCACCAGGGTCACCATGTCCTCCTCGCCCAGGCCACCGGGCTGCGCCGGCACATAGCCGTCCTCACCCTCGTTGCCCTTGGCGGGCACGTAGTCCACGAGCGGATCGGCGCCGCGGACGCGCTCGTTGGTGGTAAGCGTCTCGGTTGCGGACATGCCAACATTGAGCTCGTTGAAACCGGCCTCGGCCCAGATACCGTGGCCCGGGACAACATCGGGGACGCTCGTATAGCGCATGGGGTTATCGGGCAGCTCAACGGTCAGGTGGCTCAGGACGCTCGTGTAGACACGCGGCTGCTCGTCGGGATGCACTACGCGCATGCGCTTGGGCTCAAACACCCCGTTGGACGAGTCCTCGTTACGCGCGACAAGCGTCGACCCGTCGTAGCTCGCGTTCTTACCAACCAAAATCGTTGTGCACGGCATGCGCATCCTCCTTGAGCGAAGAAATCAAACGGCAACAGTGTATCGCTTCGACGCAAAAAGGGCGAAACCGCAACCCTTCAGGACCCCTCGGGACCCCTGTGTGCAAAAATGCCTATTTCGATGCGCGCTCGGCCGCTTCGATCACGTATTTGGCGAGAATCGCCGTTGTCACGGCGCCCACGCCGCCCGGCACGGGGGTGATGGCACCAACAACCGGCTCCACAGCATCAAAATCGACGTCCCCGACCAGCTTGCCAGCGTCCTCATCCCAGTTAATGCCAACATCAATGATCGTCTGGCCCTCGCGAACGGCATCCGCGCCAATCGTGCTCGCGCGTCCAACGGCCGCAACAACGATATCGGCAGAACGGCACTCGGCAGCAAGATCGCGTGTATGCGTATGGCACGTCGTCACGGTTGCGTTGCGCGCCGTAAGCATGGCGGCAACGGGGCGGCCAATTACCAGCGAGCGTCCGACCACAGCAACCTTGGCCCCATCCAGCTCAACGCCGTAATGATCCAGCAAAGCAAGCACGGCTTCGGCTGTGCAGGGGGCAAAACCCTCGCCGCGCCCCGAAAGCGTGGTGAGCAGTGAAGCCGGCGTCATGGAGTCAACGTCCTTGGCGGGATCGAGCGCTGCAGCGACGGCGTTCTCGTCAAGGCCGGCGGGCAGCGGGCGGAACATCAGACAGCCATGAACAGCCGAATCGGTATTGATGTCCTCGACGGCCGTCAACAGCTCGTCCTGCGAAACATCGGCAGGAAGCAAAACGCGGCGAGCCTCAATGCCAACCTTCTCGCAGCGCTTGAGGGCACCGCGCTCGTAGGACAGGTCGTCCTCGCGTTCACCTACACGCACGATAGCCAACGTCGGAACAACGCCCCGCTCGCGCAGGGCTGCGCAGCGAGCAGCAAGTTCCTCAGTCAAAGCGCGAGCAACGGGAGCACCTTTCAGCAGTTCAGCCATGGCTATCCTCTCTTCCTTGCAGCGTCGGAGGCGCGGCGCGCCAGCGCATCGGCGCGCGGCAACCATGTGTCGAGCAACTCATCACACGCCGTCTCGAGCTCCTTAGCACGAGCGCGATCCTTCATAGACGTGGTGTTCGCAAAGAGCGTCAAACTCGCGCCTTGCATGGCGGCGCGGCAGAATACGGCGCCGCACGCCACGTCGGACAGCAGCTGTCGGGAGCCCTTGTCCGCCATGTCCTCGAGCAGCGCCAGCGCACGCCCGCAGGCATCCATAATGCGATACGGCGGCATAGCGGCCACATGCAGCGCATCCTGAATCGCGGTCGCTCGAGCCGGATCGTCACGCGGAATACCGTACGCCGCGGACACCTGCCCGTAGGCACGAACGTCCTCGGCAACCAACTCGACAAGCTCCTGGGACAGCTCATCAGCCTGAGCAAACGCGCGCGCCAGGTCATCCGCACGATCAGCAAGCGCGGGATTGGTCGCACCGTAGCGGGCGACCATCCCGCAAAGCGAGGCGCCCAGTGCGCCCACAAAGGCGCTCGCACTACCGCCACCGGGAACCGGCTCGCGAGCAGCCAGCGCTTGGGCAAACTCTCGACAGGTTTTATCCATCATCTCTTGGCTCATACGCACGCACCTTCAAGTCATATACATCGGTCGGGTGGCAACCGCCGACCGACCGCATCAATCACATAATGGTGCTAAGTCTAGCCCATAAGTACATGAGCGTCAGCGCACCTGGCCATCGCGGATTTCTATGACGAACGATAGGCGTCGGCACCGCAAACATGGGACACATGGCCCACCTTTCGAGACTTCCGGACGTCAAAAACTGAGGCATATCTATAAACAAGGAACCTGTTGGGGCAACGCCCACGCACGCGCGCCCCATTAAATCAACGGGCACCTCACCCCGGGGAGGGCCGACAGCATCGGCCCTCCCCTCTTTTGCGACCGCACATATTGCCACTTGTCGGCGCAATTCCAGCCCCCAGAATGGGACACATGGCCCACCCTAGCGAGCCGTCCACGCGTACAGTAAAGGCAGGTAATCCGTGGGCGGTTACAGATCGAGGAGGACACGACCATGAAAAAGAAGGCCTTTGCGATTCTCACCCTCTGCATCAGTCTCTTTGCCGCAGTTGCCCTGGTGGGCTGCGGTGGCAGCGGCGACGCTACCGGAAGTGGCGGTGGCGGCGGGGCAGAAAAGCCAGCCGTGGATATGAGGACCGACTTCATTTGGTTTAAGGTCGAGGTTCCCGAGGGCGTCGAGATTACCGACGTTGCCGGCGACACCGCCGACAGGGCCCAGTTTAAGTTCACCGAGAGCGAGCACGCCAGCGATCGCTTCATCCCCGTCTTCGATCCTGACAAGAACGCCGACGAGCTGTTCGACTACGAGGCAAAGTGGAATGCCAGCTTTGAGTGGACCGAGAATGACCCCGTCAAGTACAACGGCAAGACTTGGCGCAACGCTTCCTATACACACTCGGGCGGCGTAACGACCGAATACTTCACCGACGTTGACGGCGGCAGTGTGTATGTGCGTATCGACAACGTCGAGGAGCACAAGGACGCCGTCGAGACCATGATGAAGTCTCTGGAATTTGCCGACGACATCGCCGAGGCCAAGACCGAGGCCATGGACGTCAAGCTCGACGATATCGAGATCAAGCGCTAAGCGACTGGCGAGCGCAACGGGAAACACGGTCGCAGTGCAAACAAGCGACGGTACCCCAGCGCTTCGTACCCAGGGAGGGCCGGTAAACCGACCCTCCCTTTCTTATGCCTGTAACCGACGAACGCGAGGATGCCGGACGCCGGAACCGCCCCAAATGTGGCAACAGTACGAAAACGACAAACACCCCAACACGTCCGCCCACCGATTTATTGCGCCGCGCAGACAATTAAACCAGCATCTTTAAACATCTGGGCAGTATAGTGACCAAAACTATCGCATAACCGCACTCTGCGAATGGAGAAGTTATGACCGAACACCATGCCATCAGCCGCCGAGCGTTTACGCTGGGCCTAGGGCTTGCGGCGTTGTCACCACTTGCAAGCCTGCCCGAAACCGCAGCGCCGGGCATTCCCCTGCGAGCGGCATTTGCAGACAACACACCCGCACCGTCGGACAGCCTCGACAATTTCGTCATTCGCCTTCGCCCCGCGGGCTATTTTCGCACCGCGAGCGTCAACCAAGACGGCAACGTTCGCGGCAACGTCTGCCACCTGTTTAACGACGGCACGTCCAGCAAGCTCATCCTTGAGAACGTAACGACCAAGAATGACGATACAAACTGGTATGCTATCCGCACCTTGCTCAATTTCGAAGAACATAAAAAGACGGGCTACAGCATTTGGTCGGTCGATGGCGACTCGGACAAAGACGGAAAGGTCATCCACGTATGGAGTGGCGAGCATGACGGCAAGCCCAGTCGCTCTTTTGCGTTCGAGCGTCAATCAAACGGAACCTATATCATCCGAGACCGCACGGTCGAGAAAGAAACCGAGAAAAAAGACATTAAGTACCTGACAATAGAATCGAACGGCGAAGACCAGGACAACAATAAGATCTGCCATAAGAGTAAGAGCATTCCGTGGGAGCTCGAACTTATCGGTTACGACATGAAAAAGAACGATGCCACGGTTAGCAGCCTCGACTGGATCACGTACAGCAGCTACGTCGATGGGCCATGTTGGATGAAATACGTCGACGACAACAAGTTCCTCGACGAGCTGAGCATCCCGGGTACGCACGATTCGGGCACCTGTAGCGTGGACAACGACACTGAGCCCCAATCCTCGCAAGTAAAATGCCAGCAGGATTACATTCCCACGCAGTCGCTCGAAGGCATTCGCTATTTTGATATCCGGCTCGGAAAGGGCGATGACCCCGGCATCGACCACGGGATTTTCTACCTACTCAAAAAAGACGGGAACTATCTGCATCTCTC
>JAXKHW010000247.1:0-4153 GCA_036549635.1 Collinsella sp.
CATTTCGTCATTCTGGATAAGGACATCATCGCGCCCAGCAATATCAATCGCCAGGCCATCGCCTTTCACAGCACCGTCGGCAAGCGCAAGGTTGACGTGATGGAGGCCATGATCCACGATATCAATCCTGCCGCCACCGTCATCAAGCGAACTGAATACCTGTTGAGCGATAACATCGACGAGTTCTTTGCGAGCGTTTTGGAGCAGACGGACGGCAAGCTCGACTACGTCGTCGACGCCATCGACACCATCTCGGCCAAGCTCACCATTGCCAAATATGCTCAGGACCACGACATCCGTTTGGTTAGCTCCATGGGCGGGGCCAACAAGCTCCATCCCGAGTGCCTCCGCTTTGCCGACATCTTCGATACGGTACGTGACCCCATGAGCCGCATCATGCGCAAAGAATGCAAGAAGCGCGGAATCAAGAGCCTGCACGTGCTGTTTAGCTGCGAGGAATCGGTTAAGACCCAACCCCGCGACCCGTCCAATATCCACGAGCGCACCGAGTTGGGCACCGCCAGCTTTATGCCGCCCATCATGGGCCAGATGATCGCCGGCGAGGTTATCCGCCAGATCAGTGGGCGTGGTACCGAACGCGTGCGCGCCGATGGCCAGCGCCTAGACTAGTGGAGCGCGCCGAGATGGGGCCCCAGTTAATTGATGCACACTGCCATCTTGATTTAATGGCTCACCCGGACGCTGTTGCCGATGAGGCAACGGCGCTGGGCTTGGGTCTATTTGATTGCGGCGTCGATCCACGCGACTTTTCGGCCGCAAACGAGCGTGCCCGTCGCCAACCAGGCATCATCGCCGGCATTGGGCTTCACCCCTGGTGGCTCGCCGACGGCCGCTGTGGTTCTACCGAAGTCGATCTGCTTTGCGAAGTTGCCGCCCAAGAGCGCCACATCGGCGAAGTCGGACTCGACTTTTCCGAGCGCTTTGCCGGAAGCGAGTCGCTGCAAATACAGGCACTTGACCGGCTCTGCGATGTGCTCGTGCAGCGTCCTCTTGCCGGGCGCGTGATATCAATTCACGCCGTTCGTTCGGCAGGAACTGCGCTGGACGCCCTAGAATCGCACGGGCTACTCATCCCAAACCCCGACTCCCCCGCTATCATCTTCCACTGGTTTAGCGGCACCTCAGACGAGCTCGTCCGCACGCGTAATGCGGGCTGCTATTTTTCTGTCAACGAACGCATGCTCGCGTCCAAACGAGGACGCGAATACGCACGACAGATTCCACTCGACCGTTTACTGCTCGAGACCGATGCGCCGACCGAGCCAAACACAGAAACAAGCGCGCAGTCGCTCATCAGATCGCTTGCATGGACCTCAGAACGCATCGCCTCACTCAAAAACTGTGACGCAAAGCATATTGAGTCAGTGGTTTTAGCAAATGCACGCTCTGTTTTTGGCCTTCGCTAACCCCTGTGTGCAAAAAATGCCAAATATGAGTACTGTTGCAAATCTAGTCACATTATTTACGGCAAAATAACATCTTGATAATGCACAGCTGTTCATTATCAAGATGTTTAAAATCATTTTTAGCAGGTTTTAATCGCTCGCAGACACCCAACTAGGCTCTCGAAAGCTTGATTTCGCTGTTACTAAATTAGTGACAGTACTCATATTTGGCGTTTTTTGCACACGAGGTCCCGGGGAGGTGGCAATTCAACTCCGCGGGGCTGCTCACCTATTCGGAAATTGGCGCTCCATGGCCCCAGGAGCCTTCCATGCCGCATACGGTCGAAGCAAACCCCGCCGCAAAGTCGAGTGCGCGCTCGATGGCCTCAGCACCATCCTCGCCACGCTTGGCGGAATCGAGATAGCACATCAGGAACGAAGTCAGGAACGAGTCGCCCGCACCCATGGTGTCCTTCATGTCTGCCACGGGCTTGGCATGCTGCCGATAGTAACGCTCGCCGTCATAGGCAGTGCAGCCCTCAGCGCCAGCCGTGGCCGATACAAAACGCGGACCCAAGCTCTTCACCCATGCCAGACGCTTGCGAATCTCGTCCTCGCTCGCGGCGTCTGCCGCGCTAAAGAACGCGAAGTCAACGTAGGGAGCAATCTGCTCGTAGTACTCGTCGGTCGAATCGTCCGAAAAGTCAAACGAAACGGTAATACCCGCTGTCTTCAGCTTGGGCAGCTCACGCTCGGTAAAGCAATAGTTGCCCGAGTGGACTACGTCGAACTGTTTCATATACGCCAGATCAAAACGATCGAGGACATAGCGCGCATCGCCACGGATACCGCCCTCGTTGGAGCCAAGGAAGACACGATCACCATCAACCACAGTAACGCGTGCCGCACCGTTCTCGCCGATGAGCTGCTTGCATTTGGCTAGTTCAACGTCCTCATCCTCAAGACTCGCAATCACATGCTCGGCAGCAGCGTCATTACCAAAGATGCCCGTATACGCGGAGCGCGCGGCTCCGCATTTCTTGGCATACACGGCAAAGTTCACCGCATTGCCACCCGGATACATTGTGTGGATATGCTCGTAGCGGTCGACGACGTTGTCGCCAAACCCCAGTGCGCTCACGTTAAATGCCATGACGCCACCTCTCTCTTATGTCAACGGAACCACTGTTGTGACAGCAGTACCGCCCAGGATCTACGCGAGTTCCAGCAGCTCCGGCAGCTGGTCGATAATCTTGTCCGCGGCATCTTGGCTAAATCCAAAGCGCTCCTCGCGCTTGGCAATGACTGTCAGGCCGGCTCGCTTGCCGGCAGTGATGCCAGGCACCGAATCCTCAACGCAGCAGCAGCGATTCGCGGGCAGCCCCAGCAGGTCCAGCGCATGCAGGTAGATGTCGGGCTCGGGCTTGCTCTCCTTAAACTGCTCGCCGCTCACCACATACTCAAAGGCATCCGACAGCCCGCACGCATTGAGCACTTCCTCGATGCTAACCATGGGAGACGAGCTGGCAAGCGCCACGCGAACGCCACGGCGCGGCAGCTCTCGAATCGTATCCACGGCGCCTGGGTTAATCAAAGCCTGATAGTCGCGCGGACGCTTATGCGCCCACTCGTCCCAACGGATCAACGCTTCCTCGCCAGTTAAATGCCCCTTCCCGGCGCGCTCAAACCAATCGACCAGCATATGCAGGAAGAACTGATGCGAGGCACCGACCTGGCCGTTCAACTCCTCTTGAGTCAGGTTCAACCCAAGCTCCTTGGCAAAAGCTGCGGTCTCGCCCAGGTAGTAATACTCGGTATAGACAATGACACCGTCCATGTCAAAGATAACGGCGTCGAACGGAAATGCGGACACGGCACCCTCCCTAACAAAAGGGCGCCTGTAAGCAGGCGCCCGAACCATGCATTATCGGCGATTCTAGCCCAGCAGCTTATCCAGCGCCACCGCAATACCGTCTTCGTTGTTATTGGCGGTCACCATCTGGGCCACAGCCTTAACCTCATCGACGGCGTTGCCCATGGCAACACCGGTGCCGGCCCACTCAATCATAGACTTGTCGTTCTGGCCGTCGCCAAACGATACGACCTCGCTGGCATCGATGCCGAGCTTGGGCAGGGCACCCTCGAGCGCACGGGCTTTGTCGATACCGGGCGCCGTGTACTCAAAGTACCAGTCGGCCGTAAACATGCCCGAAAGCGTCTGCTTAAAGGGCGCATACATCTCCTCGTGATGCGCCTGCAGGTAGGCCGGATCGCCCGCCGTCAGCAGCTTGTCCACGGGATAAGCATCAGCGACCTCATGCAGGCTCTCCACCTCGCGGATCTTAAGATCGCACGCATCGCGCTCATACTTGACGATATTCTTCTGCGAGCCATCCGGCAGCGTAATCATGCAGCGGTACGAATCCTCGACGTGCAGATCGCGACCAAGCGAGATCATAGGGATCACATCATAGTTTTGCAGATGATCGATCAGACGGTGCAGCTCGTCAGCCGGCATGGCCTGGTCAAAAAGAACCTCATCGGTCTGAGCGTCGACCACGTGCGCGCCATTGAAAGCAACTAGCAGACCGTCATGGTTTTGGAGGTCGAGCTCCTGCGCCAAGGCGTGGAGCCCCCATGCGGGACGGCCCGAAGCCAAAATGAGCTTAATGCCCGACTCCTGCGCCGCGAGCAGCTTCTCGCGCGTACGCGGGCTGATCACCTTCTTATCGTTGGTAAGCGTACCG
>JAXKHW010000248.1:0-4602 GCA_036549635.1 Collinsella sp.
AATGCGCCGCTTGCGGTGCGCATGCGCCCCAATTCGCTCGACGAGTATGTGGGCCAGCAAAAGGCCGTCGGTAAGGGCTCATGGTTGCGTGCCGCGATCGAGCACGACGTGCTTTCGAGCGTGATTCTGTACGGGCCTGCCGGTACGGGCAAGACGACGCTGGCCCACATTATCGCCAACCATACCAAGAGCGAGTTTGTCGAGGTCAGCGCCGTCACGGGTACCGTGAAGGACCTGCGTCGCGTGATTGATGAGGCCAAGACGCGCCTGAATACGTACGACCGTCGCACCATTCTATTTATCGATGAGATTCACCGCTTCTCTAAGTCGCAGCAGGATGCCCTGCTGCATGCAGTTGAGAACCGTACCGTCATTATGATTGGCGCTACGACAGAGAACCCGTACTTTGAGGTCAACTCGGCACTGTTGTCGCGCGGGCGCGTGGTGGAGCTTGAACATCTGAAGGATGAGGATATCGCCACGCTTATTGAGCGTGCGCTCGAGGCACCACAGGGCTTGAACGGAAAGTTCTCGGCCGATGAGGATACGGTCAAGACCATTTGCACGCTGGCAGCGGGTGACGCTCGCTCGGCGCTCACGACGCTCGAGCTTGCGAGCGAGATTGCCGTCACGCGTCCCGATACCGAGGGAACGCCAGCGCCTGCGGCGGGGGAGCGCTATCCCATCACCGTGGATGACGTGAAGATTGCCAACCCGCGTCGCGGCTTTACGTATGACAAAAACGGCGACATGCACTACGACATCATCAGTGCGTTCATCAAGTCCATGCGCGGTAGTGACCCCGATGCCACGATCTATTGGCTCGCGCGCATGATCGATGCTGGGGAGGATCCTAAGTTTATCGCTCGCCGCATTATGATTCACGCTTCTGAGGATGTTGGCAACGCCGACCCGCAGGCGCTTTTGGTGGCGCATGCCGCGTTTAAGTCTGCCGAGGTCATTGGCTATCCCGAGTGCCGCATTAACCTGGCTCAGGCTGCACTCTATGTGTGCTTGGCGCCAAAATCCAACGCGTGTGAGGCTTCGATCGATGCGGCGCTGGCCGATATCCATTCTAGTGGGCTTCGCGAGGTGCCGAGTTATCTGCGCGATCGCCATCGCCCGGGCAGCGATGAATACGGTGTGTATAAGTATCCACATGATTATCCCGAAGGCTGGGTCGATCAGCGCTATTTGCCCGAGGGACTGGAGCGCGGCGTGTTCTGGCAGCCTGCCGGCCGCGGTTGGGAAGAATGGCGCGTAGAGCAAAGCGAACGCGACCGCAGCGGGAATGCACCGAAGTAGCTGCTGATAATTTTGTCCCACGTTGCTGCTCTTGGCATGTTCGGTCCCCTTTGGGGTACCATGAAAAGCGTCTGTATTTCGATTCTTCCGGGAGGCTTGTATGAGTCCCATTCAAATCGCCCTGCTGCTGCTCGCCGTTGCCGGCGTGTGGGCCATCGCTGAGCTCGCGCTTACCCTGCGCAAGACCCGCAATGTTGTCGACTCGCTCGATAAGACCGTGAACGACCTCAACAACACCATCGCCGAGGCTCAGCCTGTGGTGGCAAAGCTCGATGGCGCTGTCGATGAGCTTACGCCGGCGCTTGCCCAGATGGAGCCGCTGCTTAAGTCGAGCAAGACGGCAGTTGATGCCCTTACCTCCAATCTCGTAGAGGTCGAAGCCGTGGTTCGCGACATTTCCGAGGTTACGGGCAGCATGGCCGAGGCCAGCAATGCTGTGTCGAGCGTGACCGACTCTGCCGCCGGTGCTGTGCAGAAGCTCTTCAATAAGGTGAAGGCTCCTGCAGCCGACGCCGATCGCAAGCTCGCCGCTGCCGCTGCGGAGGCCGAGCAGCCTACCGAGCGCGTCCTAATTGGCGAGGACGAGGCCGCCGATGGCGCGGATGTGGCTCAAAATTCTGTAGCCAAGCCGGCTCAGTATTACACCTATACACCCTCCGAGACCTCTGAGGAGTCCTGCGATGAGTAGCGAAGCAACCTGCCCCATCACGTTGACCGTTGCCGGCGACCCGCGTCTCGCTCGCCTTGTGCGCATGACGGCAGCCAACGTTGGTGCCCTGTGTTCCATGTCTGTCGATCGCATCGAGGACATCCGCATGGCTGCTGAGGAGGCTTTCATCTTTGGTTGCACCGCGGTCGACTGCGATGACATCACCATCAAATTCGATGTCGATGAGACCCACGTTGGCATGACTATTACCTTTGGCGACCAGGCTACGGTCGATGAAGACGACCAGGCTGCGGTGTATGCCGAGCTCATCCTCGCGAGCGTGTGCGACTCCTACGAAAAGACTACGGCGCCCCTGACGCTTTCCCTCGACCTCAAGGCGGATATCTAATATGACCGAACGTTCCCGGAGCGGCAAGACCGCTTGGGACAAGGAGAAAACCCGCGAGCTGTTTCGTCGCTACAAAGAAACCGGTGATCCGGACGCGCGCGAGCAGCTCGTCATGTCCCATATGAACCTGGTAAGGTTTCTTGCCAACAAATTTAAGAATCGCGGCGAGCCGCTCGACGACCTCATGCAGGTCGGCTATCTGGGTTTGCTCAAGGCTATCGACCGCTTTGACCCCGAGCGCGGGCTCGAGTTCACGACGTTTGCAACACCCACTATCCTGGGCGAGATCAAACGCCATTTTCGCGACAAGGGCTGGAGCGTGCGCGTACCTCGTCGTCTGCAGGAGCTCTCGGCCAAGGTCAACCAAGCTACTGACAAACTTACCAACGAGCTGCAGCGTTCGCCCAAGGTTGAGGAGATCGCTGAGTATCTAGATGTGACTGTCGATGAGGTCCTCGAGGCTATGGAATCGTCTTCGGCCTATACCTCGGTGCCCATCGAGGCTCCTGGTGCGTCCGATTCCGACGATGCCCCCTCGATTCTCGACCGTTACGCCGACGACGACAACGAGCTCGACTTTACCGATGACCGCCTAGTGATCGAGGAAGCCATCCGTGATTTCTCGCCGCGCGAGCGCGAGGTGATCGAGCTGCGCTTTGTGAAGGGCATGACCCAGATCGAGATCGCCAAGAAGCTTGGTATTTCTCAGGTGCAGGTTTCGCGTCTGCTGCGCCGCACGCTTAAGAAGATTCAGGACAAGATCGACCCCGACGGAGTGATGATTCGTTCATGAGTGAGCACCCCCAACAAACCGATCGCGTGCTGCGCGACACCCGCGTTCTGACGCTGCGCATTTGGGCTGTTGTCGGCTGCATTGTCATCGCCGCTGTCATCTTTAACCTTATGGGCATCCTGGCACCGGTTATTGAGTTTCTTGCCGTCGGTTCCATCATTGCTTTTGTGATGTCCCCGATCACCAACTGGCTCGAGCACCATGGCGTGAATCGCGGCATCGGTTCGCTTATCGCGCTTATTGTTGTTGTTGCCGTGCTCGTCGGTGTCGTTTGTATCTTGTCGCCGATTCTCTTTGGTCAGATCATGGAAGTCCTGAGCCGCCTGCCCGAGCAGCTTCGTGTTGCAGGTGGCGATCTCAACGAGATGATCTCGCATGCAAAGACGCTCAACAACACGCCGCTCAAGGAGTATTTGGACGATAATCTTTCGTCGCTGGTTGCCGTGGCATCGAGGTATGTGTCTCAGATTGCCGCCGAGCTTGGTCGTGGTGTGTTCCCACTCATCACCAATACGGCCTCGCAGCTGTTCGTTATCTTCCTTGGCCTGGTGCTTGCCTACTGGATGGCCTGCGACTACCCTCGCATGCACCACGAGATTTGCACCATCATCGGTCAGGAGAAGGAGACCTCGTACCGCTTTATGGTCGCCATCCTTTCTCGCTCTGTCGGCGGCTACATGCGCGGTATGGTCGTGACGTCCATCTGCGGTGGTTTCCTCGCCTTTATCGGTTTTATGATCATCGGCCATCCGTATGCGGCGCTCATGGCTATCTTTACCGGCATCATGCATTTGGTTCCGGTCGTCGGTCCCTGGGTGAGCGCAGCAATCGCCACGGTGCTCGGTTTCATGTTCAGCCCCATGTTGGCGTTATGGACGCTCATCGTGACGATGGTCGCGCAAAACGTCACCGACAACGTGATTTCGCCTAAGGTCATGCAGAGCTCGGTGCAGGTGCATCCCATCATGAGCCTCACGGCGCTCGTTATTGGCTCGGCACTCATGGGCCCTATCGGCATGATTATTGCCATCCCACTGTGCGCGGCCCTCAAGGGTATCTTCGTGTACTACTTCGAGAATGAGACCGGCCGCCAGCTTGTGGCTTATGACGGCGCCGTGTTTAAGGGCACGCCGTACCGCGATGCCGATGGCAACCCGGTCGCCGCCTACGACGCGCTCGGCGACGACACCTTCATCTACGAGTCCGAGCTCATCGGCAACGAGACTGCGCCCGAGGCCAAGGCCATGCCCAAGCCCGAGCTCGATAATCCCTGGATCAAGCTCTCGGGCCTGCAGCCCGATGCGACGGGTTTCTTCAAAAACCCCTTCGCCAAAGACGATGATTCCAACTCAGACGACGATACCAATACCGGCATCGACGGCTCCATGGACGATGATGACAACTAGCGGGGTAATTCGGATTAATATTCATACGCGCTAACATGCA
>JAXKHW010000029.1:0-11651 GCA_036549635.1 Collinsella sp.
ATCATCCACGGCGCGATGGTGGTACCGATCGTTGCGACCACGAGCGACACGTAGCTGGGGTCATTTTGAATGTTAGGCACGACCAGGTCGACCGCGACCTCACCCCAGTTGGGGCCAGCCATAAACGCGGCGACAATATAGGTCACGAACACGCAGCTCACCAGCAGCAGAATCTTCTCGATGCGCTGGAAGCTGCCCGACATGGTAAGCATCCACACCAGCAGCGCCACCAGCGGCACCGAAATGCTCGCCGGCACGCCAAAGAGGGCAAGGCCGCTGGCGATGCCCGCAAACTCCGAAATGGTCACAGCCGTGTTGGCGATCAACAGCGCCGCCATAGCAAGTACACTCTTGCGCACGCCAAAGCGCTCGCGAATGAGCGATGCCAGGCCCTTGCCCGTGACGCAGCCGCAGCGCGCCGCGGTCTCCTGCGTCACGATGAGCAGCACAGTCATGACGGGAAGCATCCAGAGCATCTTGTAGCCATAGCTGGCACCCGCGCTGGAATACGTTGCAATGCCGCCGGCGTCATTGCCCGAAAGCGCCGCCAGCAGACCGGGACCCATAGCGCCAAAGATGGCCGCGATGGTCAACTTTTGCTTGGTGCCCGACTTTTGCTTGGTATTTTGCACGCGACCACCTAACCCATGACCGACATGGTGAGCAGCACCGCAGCGGCGCAGTACGCTACGCACGAGATCATGACGGCAATAACGTTCATGGCGGTGCCCGACGTGTTGAGGTCATGCTCGTCACGCCAGAACAGCACCATCAGGTAAATCACGGCGCTCATGTTGCCAACCAGGCAAATGATGGCAGCGATATTAAAGCACCCGGTAAAGAGTTGCTCCTCAAACATGGGCGCATCGGGGAACGCAGCGGTGCGCACCAGCTGGGCGCACAGATAGGTCACGAGTGACAGAATCAGGCCCATGCCCGTGCTCTGGAAGAAGAACCCCAGATACGGCTTGGGCTCGTCGTCGTGACCGTCATACTCCAGGAAGTAGTTCTTGACGAACGACACCATACGCGAGGCAGCCAGCAACACGAGCGGCATGGCGCACATGGGGAACACCACCAAATGCGCGGAGCCCAGCGCCGTCCCCAGCACCGTTGCCATGATGCACGAGGCGATGCCCCACACGACGACCCAGTACTGACGATGCACGAACCAGCTGAGCACGTTCGTCGAGTCGTCCGACGCGCTATCGCCCGAGCCGACACCGGCGATCTGCAGGTCCTCCTGATGCTCCTCGGCAATAACGTCCATGGCGTCGTCGAAGGTCACGATGCCCAGGATATGACGGTTCTCGTCGCAGACAGGGATGGCAACCAGGTCGTACTTGGTCATCTCGTCCGTCACGTCTTCCTGGTCCTCGTCGGGTGACACGTAGACCAGATCGCGATAGGCGAGCTGGCCCAGCGTGGCGTCGCGGTCGGCCACGATCAGCGTGCGCAGCGAAAGCACGCCCGTCAGCATGCCGCTCGGGTCCTCGGTATAGACGTAATAGACGCTCTCAAAGTCCTCGTCGAGCTTGCGAATCGCCTCGATGGCGTCGCCGACCGTCGCCGTGGCGGGCAGCGAGACAAACTCCGAGGTCATGATGCGGCCGGCGGTGTTGTCCTCGTAGCCCAGCAGATTACGAATCGCCTTCTCCTCCTTGACGCCCATCAGGCGCAGGAGCTTCTCGGCCTTCTCATAATCGAGTTCGTCGATCAGGTCGGCAGCGTCGTCCGGGTCCATCATGGCCAGCATCGACGATGCGTCGGTATCGGACAGGCCCTCGAGCATCTCGGTCATAAGCTCGTCGTCATCGAACTCCGAGATGGCCTCGGCGGCCTGGGCAGTATCGAGCTGCGCAAACACCTGCGCACGCAGGCGCGGGTCGAGCTGCTCGATAATGTCGGCGATGTCGGCAGGGTGCAGCTCGCCGAGCGTCTTGTGCGACACCGAGAGTTGAATGTTCTTGGTCGAGCGGTCGAGCAGGTCCATGTAGGACCAAGCGATGATGTCCTCACTGAGCGGCTTGCCCAGGTGCTTCATAAAGCCTTCGACGATATGCTCAAGTGCGGGGCTGATCGCGCGTAGCAGACCGCGGGCGCCCACTTCGGCGCCCAGCAGGCGCAGCTGATTTTCGCCCGACATGGAAAACTTGATGTCGTTTACGCGCACGACTTTCATGCCCTGCGTGTCGACGATCTGCTTGTTGAGCACGTCGCGGGCAAGCAAGAGTTCGGTCGGCTGCAGGTACGAAAAACGGATTTCGGTGGCCGACGTCTTAAGGTGTACACCCGTCTCGTCGATACGGTCGACCCATTTGCGCCAGCTGATCATAAACGGCGTCTTGCCGGGTCCGCGGAACGCGAGCGACGTCACGTGCGGAAAAACTTCGCCGGTAGCAATGCCAAAATCGTTCACCACGCCGAGCTTTTCGCCGTCGACGTCCAAGACCGGCAATTTGAGCATCTCACTCAGATAATTCAATGGTGCTCCCCATCATTATTCCTCCGGACGCGGCCGCATGTGCGGCGTCCGGGGGCTTCTGGATATGTATACGCATGCGCGGGCGGCACGCCGCTCGACGCTTACACCCCGTGCATGCGCAAAAAGCACCTGCATGGGGTCATCGACTGTATGGTCGAGGTTTGGATTTCACCTGTAACCTTTCTCTTGACCCTCATTAACCGCAGTAACTATAGCATCAGCATCGCCCTGCGGCATCGAATTTATGCGCTGCACATTGCAGGCATACCAAACGCTGACGCATCCGTGACATAGCCATTGGGTGTTCCTATAGTTTTGTCAACCGTCGGGGCTACTCCCGGTAGGGCACCCGGTCGCGCATCACGGCGTATATCGCCCTGAGCCGCTTCCTCGCGACGGCCTTGAGCGCCCGCCCGTGCCCCATGCCCCGCGCCCTGCAGGCCCGGTAGTACTCGCCGTAGCGCCCCGAGGACCTCACCAGGCTGTTGCACGAGAAGATCAGCAGGGACTTGAGCCTCGCGTCGCCGCGCCTGGACGCCCTGACCGACCTCACCGACGTGCCGGAGCTCCTCACCCTCGGGGCTATGCCGCAGTACGAGGCCAGGTGGTCGTGGTCCGGGAACCTCCCGATGTCGACCGACACCGCGAGCTGCGCCGCGGTCCTCGGGCCGATGCCGGGCACGGTGAGCAGGCACGCGTAGGTCTCGTCGCCCTCGAGCAGCGCCGCCGTCTCGGCCTCGAGGGCCCCGGCCTCGTCGAGGGCCTCCGATATCCGGGCGGCCAGGAACCTGACCTGCCTGTTCTCGGCCTCGACGAGCGCCGGCGGGGGCGCGGTGGAGGCGGCCGCGGCCTCCCCGGCGGCCTCGGCCCGCGGGCCCTCGGCCCCGGAGCGGGCGATCCCCCACGCCCCGCCGAACCCGGCGAGCAGCTCCAGCCACCGCCGGTCCGACAGGTCGACCGCGGCCTCGAGGGCCGGGCAGGACTCGAGCAGCACCGCGCGCAGGCGGTTCTTGTCCCTGGTCGCGCAGGCGACGACGTGGTCGCGCTGCGACGAGAGGGCGCGAGCGGCCTCGAGGGCCTCGCCGCGGCCCGGGACCCCCGACAGGGAGTCCGGCACGCCCAGGGCGGTCCGCGCGATCACCGCGGCGTCGCGCTCGTCGGTCTTGGCCTCGCCGGCGAACAGGCCCGCGGCGCGGCTGGCGGCGAGGCCGGGCAGGTAGGCGACCCCGAGCCCCGCGGCGCGGGCCCGCCTCACGGCGAGGGACCCTATGTTGCGGAACTGGTCGACGACGACGAGCGTGCCGGCGGGCGCGGAGGCGAACAGCGCGTCGAGCTCGGCCTCCCTGTTGCGGACGGGGGCGCTGTCCAGCACCTCCCCGTCGCGGTCGATCAGGCAGGCCCAGTGCGATGACTTGCCGACGTCCAGGCCGAGCACGGCCGCGGGTCTGGTGGATGGCGCTTTCACGGTGGTATCCTTCCGGTAGTCGTTCGACCGGATGGCCTCCCCCTCGGCACTCACATTACCAGCCGCGGCACCTGCCCGGCACTTTCCTATCAGCCGTCGGGGGCGGCGCGTCCCGCGCCGGCAGCACCCAACGGGCCCTCTCGGGGGCAGGGACGTTCGGCCGTGCGCGGGCGCCCGGTCGGCGGCCCGTTCTGGGCGCGCCTCAATCGTAGCCCGAGACGGTCCCGGGCTGACAATTTCGACTGTAATGGACGTTCTTAAATGACTACCCAATGACTACTCTGTGGTGTCGTTGTCCTCGGCAAGTTGGGGGAACACGGCGTCCTTGGGCATGGTGACCTTCGTCAGCGAGGTGAGCTTTTTGCTCAGCGACGTGTCCGTCTTGACCAGGTCGCTGAGCGTCACGATCTTGTAGCCGTCGGCAATGAGGCCGTCGATAATCTGCGGCAGCGCCTCGAGCGTCTGCTCGGCGCATTCGTCTCTATCGGTGAGCAGCACGATATTGCCCGGCGTCACCGAATCGAGCACCGTCGAGACCTGCTCGTCGGCACCGTTGAGTAGCCAGTCGCCCGAGTCGATATTCCACGAGACCACGGCGGAGACCAGGTCCATCGCATCAATCCAGTTTTGCTCGTCAAAGGCAGCGTAGGGACCACGCAGTAGCATCGTCTTCACGCCGGTCGCCGACTTAATCGCATCGGTGCCTTTCGTGATCTGTTCGCGTACCGCCTCACGGTCCTGACCCTTGAGCGAATCGTCGCTGTAGCTGTTGGATCCGATCTCGCACCCGGCATCGACAATCGCCTTGGCCGTGGCAGGCGAGGCCTCGACCGCATCGCCCGAAAGGAAGAACGTCGCGGTGACGCCCTTTTCCTTGAGCACCTGCAAGATCTGTTTGGTGGCGCCGCTCGGACCCTCGTCAAACGTCAGCGCCACGTACTTTTTGTTGCCCTTGGGCGCCACGCTGGCGCACGCAACAACGCAATCGGTGGCGGGCACAACCTCGCCGCGATCCTGCGTCTTGCCCGACTGCTCACCAACCCACACCTCGGAGCGGCCCTGGACACCCCACGTCTGCACATACTCGATAGCGCCCGTGCCCTCGACCTTGAGCTTGGGCTCGATAACCGTAGCCTGAACCTCGTGTTTCTCGTAGGTGTTACGGCCATTCTTGACCGTCACCTTCTCGCCACCCTCGAGTTCGCGGCTATCCCATTTGCCCTGCTTCACGCGCTTGCCGTCGACCTTCACCGACAGCTTTTCGCCTCCATGGCGCTTGAGCACACTGTCATCGACGGCCAGCAGGTCGCCTGCGTCGTAGGTGTCAGTCAAATCCTGTTCGTCGATGAGATTCTGCAGCGTAGAGCCCACGCGCACCGCGGTCTTCTGGCCGTTGAGCTCCACGTCCACGCTGCGGTTGACGTAGCCCACGACGGCAGCGATAAACAGCACGAGCGCGCAACCCACGGCGATGAGCGCATAGGGCAGGCGAGACGAACGACGGGGTGTGCGGCTGTTGCCGATGCGCGCGCTGCGATCGCTAAAGCCGCGGCTATGGTTGAGATACATCGCGCCGGGCTTACGGTGACGCTTGCGCTGACCGCTAGGCAGCTGCCCCAGGTCGCGGCGCGCCGTCGGACGCGCACCCGAACGCCCGTTTAAGTTGGATCCGTTTTGGCGCATGTGCCCTCCCCCATAAACACAGCAAGCCGGAGCAACAGGTCTCCGGCTTGCCTCCCATCATTTGGTACGTCGCTATTTTGTAGCTTTTGACGAGCCTCCGCTCGCCTTTTGGTATTCGTCCTTAAAGGCCTTGAACATGCCGCGCGTCTTGCCGAGCTGCTTGCCCAGTGCGCGACTGCCCTTGTCCACGGCAACCGATCCCTTGTCGTCGAGCACCTTGGCGCCCTTTTTGACCTTGTCGCCCACCACGACGCTGGCCTCGGCGGCCTTGGCAGCCGCACCGCCCGAATACCCGAGCGACTTGACCTCGTCCGAGACGACCATCGCGCCGTTCTCGTAGCCGCGCAGCATCGTCGGCGGCACCTGCGTGTCACCAACCAAAACACTCGAAGCAGCACCGGCGGTCACATAGAATGCCTGCACGATGCCCGAGCGTGGCTTGAACTCAACATCCGAGCAATAGCCCACGACGTCGCCCGATTCCGTGCGCACGTCCATACCGACCCAGATGATGCAATCGTCCAGGTTGATGTCGAGGCGCTTGGCGGCGGCGGCATCGTACGTGTCCTTGACGTCATCAACCGCAATGGCGCCCTCGTAGACACCAATGGCGTCGAGCGCCACGAATCGGTCGGGACGCTCGATCATGCCCGCGATATCGGACTGGCGGACCATAAAGCCGACCACGCGCGTACCGCCCGGGGTAAAGACCGGAAAGTGAATCTTTCCGAGCTTTTTAGGGCTGCGCGGCGTGCCGTCCTTTTTGGTGCGCTTGTCCTCGGTAGGCTTGCGATAGATCTTGGCGCCGACAAAATCCCCGGCGCGCATTATGCCTCGGTCGAGGGCTCCGCAGCCTCGGTATCAGCCTCGACGGCGTTCTCGACCACGACGTCGGCGGCAGGCGTCACGTTGCCGCCCGAAATGGCGTCGTTGAGCTGCTCGCGCAGCTGGTCCATGCGCTCGCGGGCAAGGTCGACCTTGGCGCGCAGGTCGTCGGTCTTGGCGTCGACCATCGGGCCAAAGTCATTCACCGCAGCACGAGCCTCCTCGGCGCTGTGCTCGTAGGTGTCGCGCATATTGTCCCAGGCGTCGTTGGCGATATCGGCAGCCATGGCGCGGGTCTCGGCGCCCGAGCGCGGGGCCAGAGCAACGCCGATAATAGCGCCGGCAGCGGCACCAAAAAGTGCGCCGGAGACAAAGCTGAAAGTCTTACCCATGATCATTCCTCTCCTGCGGGCACGTCGGTGCCCACCGTTTGAATGCTGTCCATTATACCCGCAGCGCATCACTTGCCGCTCCGCTCATCTGCGTACGGCAAAGGCGCAGGTACGTGATGGTGATAAACGCGTAGGCCTACTCCTGGGGCATAGCCGGCATGGCCACCGTGGCACCCGGGTCCTCGCCGGCGCCGTCCACGAGCGGCAGGCCGCCCTCATGCGCAGGTCCTGCCGGAACCGTCGCAGCACCGCCAAAGACGGCAGCGGAGGCCTCGTGGTTCTCGGCAACCGCACCCTCGGTATCAATCGCCACCTGGGGCTCGTCGTCAAAGTTGGGGACGCCCTGGGGCTCGGTGGGAACGGGCTCGGCGGTCGCATCGGCAACGGGCTCGGCGTCGACCGGCACATCGCCCTCGTCAGCGCCCTCGTCCTCGGCAGCATCTTCGCCGTTCGCAGCGGCGACGGTCTCGTGAGGATCCTTGCCCTCGGCCTCGGCGCGCATGCCCAGCACCAGGTTGCGCAGGCCCGCGACCGTGCCCTCCACGTCGGGGGCAGGCTGGTCGGCGTGCAGGTACGCCCAGTCCATCATAAAGGTGGCCGAAGACAGCGCACCGATGGCCAGCGCGTCGTCGGGACACGAAAGCTCAACCTCAAAAACGCGCTCGTCGTGCTCGCTTACGCGCGTGCGGCCGCACGAGATGCTACCGGCAAGACCGGTCTCGTTCATGAGCTCGACCGTCACATGCTCAAGCAGATGGCAAAGCTCGGTCTGGCCCATGCAGTCCTGGAACTCGCGGCCGGAATCACCCAGGCACAGGTGCTTGGCAATCGCCGGCACCAGGTAATACACGCGCGCCGTAGCCTCGATATCCTCCGAGGTCATGAGCGGCATGCCGGGGTTCACCAGCACGTGCGCGCAGATCTTGTCCTCGCTGACGGTGACCTTAAGGATGTTAAACAGGCCTGCCATAACTCTCCCCTACTCTTCCTTGTCCTACTCGTCGCCGTCGTGCGGATTCGCGGAACCCGCACCCGACGTCGTCGGCTCGTCTACCGAAGACTCGGAATCCTTCTTATCGGTTTCGGCCGGAGCGATCACGCGAATGAGCGAGATGCGCTGGCCACGCATCGACTGCACTTTAAACTTGTACCCCGCAACCTCAAACACCTCTCCGATGTCGGGCACCGAGTCGCAAAGCTCCAAAATCCAGCCGGCGATGGTCTCATAATCATCGCTTTCCTCAAGCGGCCAACCAAGCTCAATCGCGTCATCGCACGAAAAACGCCCATCAACGAGCCACTCGCGGCGCGAAAGGCGCGTGAGATACTTGTTGTCGGGGTCGAACTCGTCCTCGATCTCGCCGACGATCTCCTCGACGATGTCCTCGATAGTGATAATGCCGGCCGTGCCGCCGTACTCGTCCACGACCACCACGATCTGGTCGTGCGAGGTCTGCATCTCGGACAGCAGCGGCAGGATGTCCTTGGTGTCGGGCACAAAGGTGGCGTCGCGCAAAAAGCCGGCGATGGGCTGGTCGCCTTTGCCGTCGAGCGCGGGCTGAATCAGGTCCTTGATGTGCGCGATGCCGGCGACGTTGTCGGGATCCTCGTGATAGACGGGGATGCGGCTAAAGCCGGTCTGGCGCATGGTGGACAGCACGTCGGCGACCGTCTCGTCGTCCTCGCACATGGTGGTGTCCACGCGCGGCACCATGACCTCGCGGGCAACGGTGTCGCCCAGGTCGAAGATCTCGTGGATCATGCGCTTTTCCTCGTCGAGCAGGTCGTCCTGCTCCGAGACCATGTACTTGATCTCTTCTTCCGAGACGTTCTGGCGGTCGTCGGCACTCTTGATGCGCAGGATACGGGCCAGGCCATCGGAGCAAGCACCAGTTAGCCACACGAGCGGACGGGCGATCTTTTGGAAAAACGACAACGGCCCCACAACCTGCTTGGACACGCCTTCGGCGTTGGCCAGGCCGATGCGCTTGGGGACGAGCTCGCCGATCACGATGGACACGAAGGCGACCGCGACGGTGATGATGACCGGCGCCAGGCCGCGTGCGATGGCGGAGAGCGGCGCGATGCCAAAGCTCATGAGCCACGTGGCGAGCGGGTCGGACAGACTCGTCGAGGCGACGGCGGACGAGGCGAAGCCCACGAGCGTGATGGCGACCTGGATGGTGGCGAGCAGCTGGTCGGAGTCGGCAGCCAGCTTAATGGCACGCTCGGCGCGCTTGTCGCCTTCCTCGGCCTCGTGCTCCAGCACGGCGCGCTTGGCCGTGGTGAGCGCCATCTCAGACATAGAGAAGTAGCCGTTGATGAGGGTCAAAACGAGGGTGGTGATAAGGGAGATGGTTATGTCCATCGGGAGTTTCTCGAACCTCCAAGATTCGGGACGTCGGATTAAAACGTTGATGGCGGATAGGGCAGTTGCGCCCGGCGGCCGCTTGGATGGGCCCGCGGGCACAGGCGCGATCGCTAGATTACGAAGAGAATCACCGCCATGAACTGGAAGATGCTGCCGGCGAGTACCCACAGGTGAAACACGCTGTGAAGATAGCGCACGTTTTTGGCGATATAGAACGGCACGCCCGCGGTGTAGCACACGCCGCCGACGGCGAGCAGGGCAAGTGCCACGGGGTTGAGCAGCGCCACAAGTTCAGGCAGCTTAAAGACAACGAGCCAGCCCATCAGCAGATAGACCAGGCCGCTTACCCAATGCGGCTGGCGCTCGCGCAGGAAGCACTCGAGGGCGATGCCGATGATGGCGATGGCCCATACGGCAAAGAACAGCACAGCGCCGCCGTCGTTTGCGAGCGTGATGAGGCAAAACGGCGTATAGCTGCCGGCTATGAGCAGGTAGATGCAGCTGTGATCGATGATGCAAAACACGCGCTTGGCGCGCGCGGGCTGAATCGCGTGGTAGAGCGTGGAGGCTAGGTATTCGAGGATAATGCTGACGCCATAGACAATCGCCGCGGCCATGTGGGCCGGGCCTCCGCCGCGCAGGGCGGCGAATACGATCAGGAGCACCAGGCCCGCGATACCCAGCAGGCAGCCGACACCATGGGTGACGGAGTTCATGATCTCCTCACCCACCGTGTAGTGTGGAACGGCCGCGGTCTTGGGTCGCGGCTTAGAACTGTCGCTCGAATCGGACATGCCGGTTACATCCTCCAACGTAAAGAGTTCTCAACACTATATCAAAGCGTCTAGGTACGTGCGAAATTTGCACCATACGTGACCCTTTGTTTACCCATTCTTTGCCTGTTGACGCATCAACGGCGAACGTCCATAATGCGCTTGCATTAAATGTTGATGTATTAACATCTTATAGGAAAGCTTCTTATGTCTCAAAACGCACGTTCCCATCGAAAGCTCAAGATAGCCGGCGTCGTTGCGCTGGTGCTCGTTGTCGCGCTGCTAGGGTTTGCCGGCAACTTCTTGTTCGACTTTGCCCTGAACCCCCAAGCGCCGTACACCATGAAGATGATGCAAGATGGCAAAGACGACAAAAAAGGTGAGCAGCCGGATGCCGAGGAAACCGAGGCGCGGGCGTGGTTTAAAGAGAATCGCGAGAGCAGCAACCTCACCGCGGACGACGGGACCGAGCTTGCCGCCTGGTATTTTGCTGCGTCGGAGAGCACGCACGACTACGCCGTCTGCCTGCATGGATATACCAACGAGCCCATCGGTATGGCCCGATACGTCAAGCGATTCCACGACCGCGGCATGAACGTACTCGCACCCGCCGCCCGCGCCCACGAGCGCTCCAGCGGCGACTATATCGGCATGGGCTGGCCCGAGCGCCTCGACATCATCGCATGGATCGAGCGAATCGTTCAGGCTGACCCCAAGGCGCGCATCCTGGTCTTTGGCGAATCCATGGGCGCGGCGACCGCCATGAACGTCGCGGGGGAATCTCTGCCCGCAAACGTGAAATGCATTATCGAGGACTGCGGTTATACGAGTGTTTGGGACGAGTTTTCTCTGCAGCTCAAGGACGTGTTCGGCCTGCCCAGCTTTCCCTTGCTCGATGTAGCAAACTTGGTGTGCAACGTGCGCGCGGGCTACGACTTTCATAAGGCGAGCAGTGTGGAGCAACTCAAACACGCGACGGTTCCCATGCTGTTTATCCACGGCGACCAGGACACCTTTGTGCCGTACAGCATGCTCGACCAAAACTACGACGCGTGCGCCAGCAAGGTCAAGCAAAAGCTCACCATCCATGGCGCCACCCACGCCAAGAGTGCGCAAGTTGACCCCGAGCTCTACTGGAACACGGTCAACAACTTCCTCGATGAGTATTTTTAGGCGAATAGCACGGTTTACTGGTCTATCTAACCCCTCCCTGTTTTCGGAAGTGCGGGGAAAATCGCGGGAAGCCCGACCAGACCACAGTTTTATCAACAATTTATCAGGGGTTTTGTTGCCAAAAATCGGTTTGTGATCGGCGGTATTCGATTTTTCACCGCACTTCTGAAATGCCGCCCGTGGGCGCTGTGCTCACGGGCGGCTTTTGCTAACGTTGCGCCACAAAAGCGCTTGATATGTCCAATAGACAGGTGCTACTTGACCTCGATGAGCTCGTACTTGCTCGTGCCCAGGCCGATCTTCTCGGCATGCGCAATGCAGGTGCGCCAGTCAGTGTCGGGATGCGTGATGCAGAAGGGGTCCTTGGCTTGCTCGCCCTCCAGATGCTCGTGGTTGTGCTCCATCTTGGCCGCGCTATCGGTGAGCTCGGTGGTGGGAAGCGGCTCGGACGCCATGACGGCATCGGCACAGGCCTGGTCGATGG
>JAXKHW010000249.1:0-2014 GCA_036549635.1 Collinsella sp.
CTACACCTACAACTGCCTGCCCACCCACTCCTGGTTCTGCGGCTTTGCGCTGCTGCTGGCGCCCACCGTCGCCGCCTTTATCTGGAACAAGGGCGGCTGGATCCAGAACCGCGCCTTTACGCTTGCTATTTGGTGCATGTTTGCCCAGGTGTTCCCGTACTTCCAGGAGGAGTCCATCTTTGTGACCCACTCCACGCTCGACCCCGGCGCCGCCACCGCGGTCTCGATCGCCGCACTGGTCGCCAACGTCGCCGCGATCATCTACATCGCCTACCGTGCCAAGAAGCTCGGCCGCAATCCCTACAAGCAGGATGTCTTTGAGGGCACCAGCGATTGGGAGAAGGCTACCGCTCGCCGCGCCAAGGTGGATTACGCACACGCCGAGTAACGCGCCTGGCGCAGACATCGCTTGAGCACGAAGCAGCATAGCCGGCTCCGCGCAACTCAACGCATTGTAGAGCCCCCGGAATGTGATTCGTTCGCGCTCCGGGGGCCTTTTGCCGCCGCGAGGATGCGGCCGAACGATGCGCTCGAGTTAAATCGGATCTTATATTTCGCACGCGCTTTATATGGCTCCATTTTTGGGTACAGTGTTGTCCCGATATTGAGCTTGGGGGATATATGAAAGATGAGACGATGGGCCAAGAGGATGCGGCCCAAGATGCAGAAGCTTGCGCTGAGGCCTTGGAGAGCTTAGACCGGATTTCACTCGATGAGATTGCGTTTGACGATTCGGGCGTTGATGTGCAGGATGAGCCGGAAACCGAGGCGCAATCCGATGATCAGGATGCAGGCGACGTTGAGCCTGCCGAGGATGAGGCAGATCGCGAAGACACCGAAAGCGAGGCCGGCAACCAGCCCGAATCCGACACGGGCGAGGAAACCGTCTTGCTCGACAGCTTACCGGCCGAGGATTCGCTGACCCGCGAGCTTCCTGGCCTGGGTTCCGCACCAGCCGTGGACGAGACCATCGCCATGGGCGATATTCCCCTACCATCCGTTCCCTCGGCACGCGAGGCCGAGGTTCGCCATCGCAAGATGTCGCCCAAGCGCCGCAACCTGATGGTTGCCGGCGTTGTGGCCGTCGCGCTCGTCGCCGGCGGCGCAGGCTATGCTGCCTGGAACGGATATCAGCAAGAGCAGGCTGCCACTGTCGCCGCCAATGCCCACACGATGATGTCAGTGCAGATTGGCGTGCAGGCCGCGGGCCTCGACTGTTCCACTGGCTCAAAGATCCCCGTGCAGGTGAGTGGCCAGGACTCCGACGGCTCTTCTGTGAGCGAAACACTCTACGTTGACGAGCACGGCCGCGGCATCAAACTGCTGCCCGGCGATTACACGCTCTCCATCGCTGCCTCCCCCATCGCGGCCGACGGCACCATCTATACCGTCCCGACCACCAAGACGCAGGTCACCGTTAAGAGCGATGGGCAGGATTTGAGTGCCCAGGCCACCTTTAAGCTCAAGGTACCTTCGGCCGACACGGTGACCGACGACCAGATCGATGCCGCCGCCAAGTATGCCGAGGAAGGAGGCGCAAGCTCTGCCGCCGCGGCAAAGATACTCCAGCAGGCGGCAATTACGCGCCGTGATGCCGCCGCCAACGCCGTAAGCGCAAGCGAGGCACAGTCCGCCCGCGATGTCGACGCTCGACACAAGGCGACGAACCTGTATCAGCTCGATATTCCGGTTGAGTGGTATGGCAAGGTCGCGACCTGGCAAAACGGAAGCACGCTATGCATCTATCTGGGCGACGACGCCAATACGCCGCTCGTGACGCTCGTTGCGGTGCGCGAGGGCGAGAGCTTTACGCCCGATGAAGGCGATACGGTTTTGGGCGCGGCCAATCTAGGCAACGGTTATACCGTCTACGCCAGCGGCCCCGTCTATCCGTACGTGGTGCCCCAGACCATCAACGGACGGACGCAGAACCCCGTGTCAACCTACCCCATGGACACGGCCATTGAGCTTGTCGAGCTTACGACCGGCAACCGCTACACCTATAGCCAGATCA
>JAXKHW010000030.1:0-6927 GCA_036549635.1 Collinsella sp.
CGCTCGAAGGTCTCAAAGCCGTTCTTGTCGATCCAGGGGATCAGCGAGGCGTCGTCCTCGCGCACGATGTGGCCCTTGACCATAACGTGGACGCGGTCGACATCCAGGTGCTCCAGGATGCGCGTGTTGTGCGTGATGATGAGCATGGAGCCGTCGCAGCTCTTGCGGTAGGCGTCCATGCCATGACTGACGGTGGAAAGGGCGTCGACGTCCAGGCCGGAGTCAGTCTCGTCCAGGATGGCGAGCTTGGGCTGCAGCAGCAGAAGCTGGAGCATCTCGACCTTCTTTTTCTCGCCGCCCGAGAAACCCACGCCCAGCTCGCGGTTGAGGTAGGCGGTATCCATGTTGAGCTCGGCCGCGAGCTCCTTGACGCGGCGGCGGAACTCCTTACCCTTCATCTCCAGGCCGGGGCGGCCGGCGATGCTGGCGCGCAAAAAGCTCGACAGTGGCACGCCCGGAATCTCGACCGGGGCCTGGAAGCTCAGGAACAGGCCGGCGCGCGAACGCTTGTCGGTGGTGAGCTCGGTGATGTCCTGGCCGTCAAAGACGATGCGGCCGTCGTTGACCGTGTAGACGGGGTCGCCCATGACCAGGTGGCCGAGGGTGGACTTGCCGGCGCCGTTGGGTCCCATCAGCACGTGGGTCTCGCCGGCGGCGACGTTGAGGTTGACGTTGTGGAGGATGGTCTTCTCGTCCACGGAGGCGGTCAGACCTTCGATGGAAAGCAGCGGATTTGCGCTCATGCTGTCCCTCTCTGTATATGGTGTACTCATAGGTGTACTAAACCCTAGGAATCTTCTCGGAATAAAGTTACTATGGGTTCGGCGTTAGTCAAGGGAAAACCCGACTAATCCACTCGACTTTTTAGATGTGGGACATAATAATCAGGTTTGTTTGCCCCGCGTGCATAAGATTTGGGACAAACACTCCTGGTATTTTGTCCCAGCAACGATGGGAGGGTAGGTATGCTCATTTCTTCCAAGGGCCGCTATGCCCTCCGGCTGATGATCTATATCGCGGCGCTCGGCGACGCCGAGGGCAAGATTGCCCTGCGCGAGGTTGCCGACCGCGAGCATATCTCGCAAAAGTATTTGGAGCAGCTGGTTCGTCCGCTTATGAAGGCTGGCCTGCTTAAGAGCGTGCGCGGCAAGGGCGGCGGCTACATGATGGCCAAGGATCCCTCCGAGGTACGTGCGGGTGACATCCTGCGCGCCGTCGAGGGCAGCACGGCGCCCGTGGCGTGCGACGGCATCGACAACAGCTGCACCCGCAGCGATTTGTGCTCGACCGTCAAGTTCTGGCGCGGTCTGGACGACGTGATCGAAAAATACGTCGACGGCGTGACGTTGGCCGACCTAGCCGCCGTTCCCGAGATCAACTTTGACATTAAGCTGTAAGGGCTGCAAATGACATCTCTCGACAAGGTGTACAAGCAAATCGAAGTTTTTGCTCTGGAATGTGACGCCGAGAAGGTCGTGTTGTTTGGTTCTCGTGCTCGAGGCGACAACTTGCCCAAGAGCGATATTGACATCGCCGTAGCAGGTTGCCGGGATTTCGGCCGTTTCTCATATTTGATCGAGGAACATCTTGATACTCTTTTAGATGTAGATGTCGTCAATCTCGACGAGTCCCTATCGCAGCAATTGCTCGATGAGATTGCCAGGGATGGTGTGATTCTGTATGAAAAAATATGAGAACTTTGTTAGCGCCTTGGCGAATCTTGAGGATGCGCCCAATCAGGATCTCAACAATGATTTTGTTCAGAGTGGATTAATTAATAAGTTCAATCTTCAATTTGAACTGAGCTGGAAGCTCCTTAAGCGTCTGCTCGAGTATGAGGGCGCCACGCTTGCCGCGTCGGGGTCTCCTCGTGCCATCTTGAAGGAGTCGTACCGATTCTACGACTTTATTGATGAGGCGGCCTGGCTAGACATGCTCAGAGACCGCAATACGAACGTCCATATCTACGACAACAAGCTCGCTCAAGATTTGATTCAGCGCATCTTGAACGTCTATATCCCCGCTTTCTGTCAGTTGAGGGACGGGCTGATGGAGCGATACGGCGAGCTTCTGATGGCGCCCGACGACCAGTTTGTTTAATTCCTTAAGATTTCGCGGAAGGTTGTTGCCGTTTACCGAGGGGTTGTTGTGCAACAACGGACGAGCTGCAATACTGATTCTATCTTTGCAAACTGCACTTTAACTACACCAATGCAGGGAGGATCTTATGCAGCCCAAGCATTCTGCTATTGTCGCGGGTCTGACGCTGGCGCTTTCGTTTGGCGCCGTTTCCGCGCCGGCACCCGCCGCTGCCGAGGAGCCCACGCCAGGCGTTGCCTCGGATGCCACCGATATCGATAAGGGTCTCTACACCCAGCAGTCCTTCTCGGGCGTGCTGAGGTCGGTCCAGGGCGTTTCGTTTGTCAACGTGACTACCGAGATGAAGTACTTTACCAAGTACGAGAGCCATGGTAACTACAACCAGGGCTTTTCGTATGGTGACGGCTACAACGCGCTGGGCTATTACCAGTTCGACCGCCGTTGGTCGCTCATTCCGTTTATGAAGCAGGTCTACAACTACAGCCCCGAAAAATACAGCATGCTCAAGGATGCGATTGATCGCGGCAGCGAGATTTCCAACGCGAGCAATGCCATGTACGAGAACGACCAGCTTACCGAGCTGGGCCGTATTGCACAGGAGGCCTTCCAGGGTGCTTATAACACCGATCCTGCTGAGTTTTCGGCTCTGCAGGATGCGTATGCGTACAACTCGTACTATGCGGTGACCGAGGCGTGGCTTAAGAGCGCTCTTGGCATTGACATCTCCGGCCGCGCCGATTGCGTCAAGGGTATGGTGTGGAGCATCACCAACATGTGCGGTACCGGTGGCTGCAGAGACTTCTTCCGCTGGGCGAATCTTTCCAACGATATGTCCGACCGCGAGTTTGCGACGGCGCTCTCCAATAGCGTGGTCAACAATGTCGCCACCAAGTTTTCAAGTCAGCCCCAGTATCATGAGGGCTGGAAGAACCGCTACCGCAACGAGCTGAAGGACTGCTTGGTTTATATCGCCGAGGACGAGGCCGCTGCCGCTGCGACGCCCGTGCAGCCCGAGCCTGCGCCGGCGCCCTCGCCGACACCTGATTCGAATGACGGCTCGAGTGACGATGCCAACGATGACAGGATGGATGCGCCCTCGACCGATGCTGACGGTAATGGCTCTGCTGGTGGCACTACCAACGACGGCTCTACCTCGAACGGCTCCGATTCGAACGGCTCTGCTGCGAGCGATTCGCCTTCAAGCTCTGCCGGCAATACGGACAGCGACGCTTCTGGTTCGACCGACGCTGGCACCTCTAACTCATCTACCGGCTCGAGCGATTCGTCCGTTGACACCGGCTCTAACAACGGCTCCGGCTCTGACACGACCCCTGATTCCGATGCTTCCAAGGACGACTCGAATAAGGCGCCGGACGCTCCCGTTGCTTCGCCGGACAAGAAGCCTTCTTTCTCCGAGCAGCTTGGTTCTACGCTGGGTTCTTCGCTGATGGCTGGCGTCAATAACGGCTCGGCCCAGAACAAGGACAACTCTGATCAGGTTTCCACGGAAAAGACCGAAGCCGCAAAGGGCGACTCCAAGGACAAGGCTTCCGAGAAGGCTGAATCCGATAAGGGTCCTAGCTCTGATGAGAAGGGCGACAAGTCCGGTCAGAAGAAGGACGAGAGCAAGACCGAGGGCGAAAAGAAACAGCCCGAAGACGACGACAAGAGCGGTGCTGACAACCAAGTCCAAGAGCAAAATGACTCCAAGACGGTGACCACTACAACCACGACGACTACAACGACCAAGTCATCTGGCGGTAACATACCCAAGACGGGCGACCTTATCGTTATGGCGAGCCTTGCCAGTGCAAGCTTGGCCACGCTGGGTGCCACGTCTATTGTGAGTGGCAAGCATAAGCTCGATCAGCAAAAGAAGGCTGCTGGGCAGAACGACTCCGAGGAGTAGTCCCTTTCGGTTGCCCGACAACTAAAGATTCGCAATGGGGGCCGGTGCAGTTGCATCGGGCCCCATTTTGTTGCACAATGATTTGTTATGCTCCCTCAAAGCCTTTGTTCCTACCGTTGCCCGATGCCTTTGCACGGATCCAGCGTTGCACTTGAACTGCTCGCTACAATGGGCTTCGTGCTGCGTTTTAGGGAGAAGTTACGGTGTCTGAACAGGAGTATTGCAACAGTGACGATACTTTTGGCGTACGGCTTGTCAACCATGTCGATGATGCGGTTTTGCCGGTCGGTGTGCATGATTTTGCCGATGCCATTGGTCGTTGTATGCTGGTTGACAAGACCATGTTTATTGCCGATGTGTTGGACTGCGACGCGTCCGTTGTGGTGTGCTGTCGACCCGAGGGTTTTGGCAAGAGCATGAACTTGTCGATGCTCAGGGCTTTTCTGGAGCGTCCGGCGGTCAGTCGCGCTGGTCAGCGTTTGTTTGCCGATGCTCAGATTTGGGATGCAGACGGCGGGCGCTATCGGGATGAGTACGCTTGCTATCCGGTGATATCGCTGGACTTTTCTGGCGCTGCGAGGCGTGGCGCCGCTATTGCCGACGTCGTGCGCGATGCTCTTTCGGGCGAGTGCGCTCGTCTGCTGGCGCTTTTGGAGGCTCCGGATTTAGCTCGAGACAAGGTGCGTCACATCGAACGCGTTGCGCGTGGCGCGGCGAGCGAGGATGAGGTCGCCTCGGTGCTTGGCGTGCTCATAGAGCTGCTGGAGATTGCCTGCGATGAGCAGGTTGTATTGCTCGTTGATGGGTACGATGCGGCGTGGTCTCGCCGTGCGAGCGCGAGGGACGCTTCCGACGCCGATCCGGCAGAACTACTTGACCGTGCGCTGTTTGACGCCATTGCCACTGCGCGCGATTCGTTGCGGCTGACGTGTCTGATGGGGGAGTGTTCCGGTCCCGCCGAAGCGGCGCTTTCTTCGCGCGGCTGCTCGTATTGTCTGACGACGCCGCTGTCGGCGTGGTGTGACCGTTGGTTCGGTTTTTCGGATGCCGAGGTCGAGGCTCTGTTGAATCATGCTGGGCGCGAGGAATACCTGGATGATGCGCGTGAATGGCTCGAGGGATATCGGTTTGGCAGGGCCTATTGCTCGAGTCCAGAGCGTGTGATCGGTTTTCTGGGCCGAGGCTGCACGGCGCCTGTGCGTGCCGATCTGTATGGATATGCCGATTGTCTGAGTAGGGTAGTTGCCGGGTGGAATCTCGACCGCCTTTCGGTCTTGTTTGATTTGCTCGAGGCCCATGGGTGCGCTGAGGTCCCGCTTTGTTTGGGCACTGCAGAGCCAGATGTCTCGCCTGACGATGGCATGTGGACAGCGCTGTATCTGTCCGGTTTTCTAACGACGGATATGACTGAGGAGCCGGAGCATGGCGATCGCCTCCGTGCTTTGCGATTGCCCAATAACGAGCTTCGCCAGACCTTGCGTCTAGTGATTATTGAGTGGTTTGAGTGCGCTGCAGAAGACATTCGAGACGTCGATGCGTTTCGCGACGGGCTGTGCCATGGGAACGAGGATACCGTGAGGCGGGCGCTAAGCCGCATCTTAGGAGATGCGGGAATCGGTGCGACCGACCCAGATGCGCCACTGCCATATCATCTGCTCTTGCAGGGGCTCTGCTTTGGCTTGCCGGGCTATGCCAATCCTGCCTCGAGGCGAAAGTGTGGCGCGGGTCGCTGCGACATCCAGGTTTTTCCTACGGGCGCCGTGTTCGACATAGCCGATACGATCGGTATGCTCGATGAACGTCCGCTGATAACGATCAACATGATGTATGACCCCGGTGTGGATGCGCTGGGCCTGGAATTGCTGGCCGTGCAGGCGCTGCTCGACATAGAGCGCGACGGCATCGACGAAATCCGTGTGCCGCGCCCCGGCGTGGGTCGCATGCGCTGGGGGTTCGGTTTTGATGGGCAGCATGTGGCTACGGTGTGCCAGCGGCTTTAAGCGCCGAGGTGTTTCCGGCTTCCGTTACTCGGTGTCCTTCATGGGCGGCATGGGCTTCCAGTTGGGATCCTTGACGATCTTGCGGGCGTCCTTCATGCCTCGGCGCAGCGCCGGAATACCGGTCTTAAAGCACTTGTCAACGGCAGCCAGGCGAATGAACTCCTTGCAGAAGGTCGCGACGTTGCCCAGACGGAACAGCGCGGGGTGATAGTCGCCGTAAATCTGCATGTAGCGGGCCAGATAACCGCGGTTGCGCATGATGTAGTAGCGGTTGGTGTCGCTCGTAGAGTTGAGCTGGCGCTTGCCGGCGATGTCCCAGTTAGAGACAGCGCGGGCACGCTTGAGCACCACGTCGGCAACAACGGCGGCGGGGAAGTGCTGGCTGGCCACGTAGCCGTAGCAGGCATCGTCGCCGTAGATGAAGAATCGCGCATCCGGCAGGCCGATCTTGTCGACCACGCGGCGCGAGAACAGGCCGCCTTCAAAGCACAACTGGTTCATGGCGCGGTAGCCCTTGGGGCCCAGGTCCCACTTAGCGATGGGGTTGGGGATACCAAGCGAAAGGATGAGCTGGTACTGCCAAAAGAAGGCGCCGCCGTCAAAGTCCAGGCGCGAACCCTGGATGACATCGTAGCGGTCGGTCCACTTGGCAAGACGCTCGATGCCTTCGGGGATGACGAGCACGTCGTCGTCCATCACCCAGAACCACTGGGCGCCCAGGTCGTAGGCGCATTTGGTGCCGGCGGAGAAGCCACCTGCACCGCCGCCGTTTTCGAGCTGTGGTGCGTAGATGACGCGGTCAGTGCCGCCCTTCGCGTCGGGCTGTTCGATGTCGGTGCCCCACAGGTTGGCCCGGCGCTCGTTGAATGCGGTGCACATGACCTCGGTCTCACGCGAATTCTCGTTATCGACGATCTC
>JAXKHW010000250.1:0-2664 GCA_036549635.1 Collinsella sp.
CCTATCCTCTATAATCGTTGGGATATGCCTATATTTGCTCGGATACCAAAGAACCTATACGGAGAGTGATCTTTCGTGAACTTCCTGAACATCTTCGAGGACCACGTGGCCGGCATCTTCGGTGCCACCCGTGCCCCGTTCTCCTTTAAGAAGCTTGCCAAGCAGGCCGCTCGCGACATGGAGGATCAGACTCTGGTGATTAACGGCGTCAACACGGCGCCGGCACTCTATACCATCCTTATCGCCGCCGACGACGATCCCATGCTCGCCCCGTTCTACCCCGAGCTTTCGCGCGAGGTCCGCGAGTTTGTGAAGGCACAGGCCGAAAAGCGCCGCTATGTGTTTGTCGGCGAGCCCCTCGTGCGCTTTATGATCGATCCGCAGCTGCGTGCCGGCAAGTTCTCGGTCTTTGCCGAGAACGTCGATGCCCCCACGCTCGGCCGCCTGTACGAAGAAGAGCGCGCCTATCAAAACGGCCTGGGCCAGAACAACTCCGCGGCAAGCCGTGCCGCCAGCGCCCCGCGCGCCGGCCAGCAGCAGTTTGCCGCCCCGCAGCAGCAGCGCCCCGCCGCCATGCCCCAGCAGCAGCCGACGCCTCGCGCCGCCGCTCCCGACCCGCTTGCCGTGGCAGACCCCTTCGCGCCTAGCGTCCCCGACCCCGCCGCTCCCATCCCAGTGCCGCAGACCGTCTCGCGTGACGCGCTTGCCGGCATGGGCGGAGCCGCCGCGACCGGTGCCGCCGTGGGCCTAGGCGCCGCAGCCGGCATCGCCTCCAACATGGCGAGCACTCGCGCCCCGCAGCGCCCGCTCGCCCAGCTCGTCGACGTCGTGAGCGGCGAGAGCCATAGCATCACCTCCGCACAGGTGACCATCGGTCGCGAGCGCTCAGTTTCCGACATTGCCCTGCGCGACCCCAACGTGTCGCGCCGCCACGCCCAGCTCACCTTTACGGGCTCGGATTGGTCGATCGAGGACCTCAATTCCACCAACGGCACGCTCGTCAACAACCGCCGCATTACGCGCTGCCCGCTGCGCAACGGCGATCTGCTGACGTTTGGCCTGAGCACCTTTGAATTTAGGGGATAGTCGCTTATGAACATCGATATCGTCCTTTTTGCAGGCCGCATCGTCCTGGTCGCCCTGCTCTATATCTTCTTGTTCGCCGTCATGAAGACCGGCGTGGGACTTGTGCGTGGACAGCGCCGCGACTCGGCTATCTGGACGATCGATGTGGACAAGGGTCCGCGCGGTATCCGCGGCATTCACGTAGACATGCTCGGCCCCGTCATCGTCGGTCGCTCGCCATCTTCGGACATCTGCATCAACGAACCGTTCGTTTCGGCCTCGCACGCGCGCTTTTCGCTGCAGGGCCCGGCGCTCATCATCGAGGACCTCAACTCACTTAACGGCACGCTCGTCAACGGCCGCCAGCTCGTGGAGCCCGCGACGCTGCGTGAGGGCGACGAAGTCCAGATTGGCGACGTGGTCATGAAGGTGAACCGTCGATGATCGACGAGGAGAACAAGTCCGCAACCATGACCGAGGCACCGGCTGCCGCCGCAGCTGCACCGGCCCACGCCGCTCCGGCGGGCTCCGCACCCGTGGAACCCGAGGACACCGTGTTCTCCCTGCCTCTTTCGCATGTAACGCATGATATTTCGGATCTCGCCGATAACGAGGACGAAGAGGATGCCGCAGCGGCGCCCATCGGCGCACATGCTGCGGAACAGCCCACAGCGCCCGAAGCAGCCCCGGCGCCGGCTCACTTTGCAGAGCCCGTCGCCACGGCAATCAACGAGAGCGCTGCGGTGTTTGCGGCACCCGAGCCCGCCGCGCCGGCGTTTCCCATAGCCCCGGCATCCGAGGTTGCGCCCGCGTCTACGCCGGCGCCCGAGGCAGGGCCATCCCCCGAGGACGGCCCTGCGCCCGCAAGCGAGTCCGATGCCGTGGCCGAGCCCGCCGCCCAGTCGCAAAGCACGCCCGCGCCGTCGCACTTTTCGACGCCCGAGCCTATAGACGTCAGCCCGCAAGACGACGAGTCGACCGCCCGCATGTCCGAGGAGCCCGACTCCCCGGACACCGGCGATTCCGAATCAAACGCCGAGACCGACACCGTCTCTCCCGGTGACACAGCCGAGATCGACGTTGCCGCCGTTGAGGCCAAGCTCAAAGACCCCGGCTCGACCATGAGCTTTGAGCCCCTGACCGAGGAGCGCATCGAGACCGACTCGACCTATGATGCCGGCACCACCACGCAACTCATGTGGGGCGCCCGCTCCGACGTTGGCTGCGTGCGCCCGCACAATGAGGATTCCTACCTGGTGCAGTCGCCGCTCTTTTGCGTATGCGACGGCATGGGCGGTCACGCCGCCGGCGAGGTAGCCTCTTCTATCGCCGTCGAGACTATTGCCAAAACGGCCCCGCAGTCCGCCGACGCAGCACGCTTGGCCGCAGCCGTCGAGGCCGCTAACGCCGCCGTAATCGAGGCCGCCTTGAACGGCCTGGGCAAGCCCGGCATGGGCTGCACAGCCACTTGCGCCTATATCGAAAACGACACGCTCGCCATCGCCCACGTGGGCGACTCTCGCGCCTATCTGCTCCACGAGGGCACGCTCATCCGCGTGACCCGCGACCACTCCTACGTGGAGGAGCTCGTGGACGCCG
>JAXKHW010000251.1:0-2571 GCA_036549635.1 Collinsella sp.
ATGGACGCCCTGTCCGAGCGCCTGGCCGAGGCCGACATCGTCGCATCCTTTATGCCCAGCACACCCGAGACCCGCGGTCTGGCGAACGCCGAGTTCTTCGCCGCGATGAAACCGGGCGCCTTCTTTGCCAATGGTGGCCGCGGTGACCTTGTTGTTGCCGACGATCTGGTTGCCGCTCTTGAGTCCGGACACCTTGCCGGCGCCGCGGTCGACGTCACCGGCCCCGAGCCGCTGCCTGCGACAAGCCCCCTGTGGGATGCGCCCAACATGCTCATCACGCCGCATATCTCGGGCTGGTTCCACTTGGAGGCTACGCTCAACAATGTGGTCGACATTGCCGCGGAGAACTTGCGTCATCTGCAAGCGGGTGAGACGCTCCGCCGTTGGATCGAACACTAGGGTTCCGCCGTTCTAACGAACGGCGGACCGGTCGACGCTGCGAGCCCGTCTGGACGGCAATCTGCCTTTCAATCGTCGGGCATGGCCAGAAGGCCAATGCCCTCCTCTTTCAAGGCACCTTGCTCGACCAGACGGGCTCTCGCTGACTTTTGTTCAACCTGCGGCGCTTTGCTGGCGCGGCCCTACCTGTGGGCTCTCGCTGACTTTTGTTCGACCTGTGGGGTCTTCAAATTGCTAGAGCGTTGCTAAGTAATTCTTTGCGTCTTCTACGCTCATTGCTGCGACGGGTGCGTGTGAACAGAGTTTGACATCGTTGGTGACCAGTAAATCTGCTTGGGAGCGTATCGCTGCCGCAATGATTAAATCGTCTTCGTAATCGCTATGGAGATTACGCTGCTTGCTCGCCATCCATATGTCACTCAGGTCGCAGGGTACCGGCGTGGCAAGTTGCGACAACACGTCGAGGCAATCCCATGCAAGTGATGTCGCCGCCACGGCGGCATCTTGGGATAGTGAGCCATGCTCTCGCCGATACCATGCCTTATGTTCGCTTGAAATCAAATAGAACAGGTCTTTGGACGATGTCGCCGCATACAGCAAATCCACCTGCGCCGTGCATGCATCGCGTAAAAACTCAATCGCCACCGAACGACCACGTCGTGAGGGAATGAAGTAATCGAGCCACACGTTGGTGTCAACCAAGATGCGCTTTAGAGCCTCACTCATAGAGCCAGCTCATCTCCTCGCCATAGCGATCCGCATATGCATTCCGTTTGAGCTCTTCGTCGTCCGATGGCTGAGCCCTGACCATATCGATTCCCGACTCACGGCAAGCGGCAGCGAACAGCTTCGATCCCTGATCCATGAGCTCGAGTTTACGTTTGGCGGCCTTTTCGCGCTCGCGCTGTTCCGCCCGGGCACGACTGGGCAGCAGGATATCCTCGAGCGCACCGGGGCGATCGGCCAGCGACGCTGCAAGCTGCCAGAGCGCTCGCACCGCTTGGCTCGGCGTCATACCGGCCCTGGAGAGAGCAGCGTCGCCGCTCCTTTTAAGATCGGCATCAAGACGTACGTTGATCTGAGCGGCTGTTGTGGTCATGACCCCTCCTTAATACTTCAGAATTATCATAAAACACTATGGTAGATACGTAAAGCATGTATAGCAATAAATTAGTATTAGCCGTGCTCCGTGCACAAAAAGCCGCCGAGGCACATTGCACCTCGGCGGCTACGCATCACCAATCTAGTTCGGTTTCATCCTTCGCATTTGCCCAGATAAAACCTGGCAAAATAAACCTGTCCCTTTTTGGCAGGTTTTTAGAGCTCCACGCTTTCGGCGCCGTTGATGGTTAGGTTTCGCTCGTAGAAGGCGGTGAGGGCACGGATGGCGTACATCACGTCGCGTACGCCGCCGGTCTCGTAGCTTGAGTGCATGGCCAGCTGCGGCAGGCCCACGTCCACGGCGTGCATGCTCGCCTGCATGTTCGACAGGTTACCGAGCGTGGAGCCACCCGCCATATCGCTCTTGTTGGCGAAGGCCTGCGTGGGCACGTCGGCGTCATCGCAGATGGCCTGGAACACCGCGCGGCTAAAGGCATCGGTGCAGTAGTGCTGGTTGGCGGCTTCCTTGATGACGATGCCGCCGTTGAGTACAACCTGATTGCGGGCATCGCACTTCTCGGCGTGGTTGGGGTGCACGGCATGTGCATTGTCGCAGCTTACAAGCATCGAGGCGGCAAGGGCGCGATGGTACGACTCGTCGTCAAAGCCCAGCGATCCGTTAATGCGGCGCAGCGCGTCGGCCAAGAACGTCGACATGGCGCCCTGCTTGGTCTCGGAGCCAACCTCCTCATTATCAAAGCAGCAGAAGACCGAGACGTCGTGCGCGTTCTCGGCGCCCAAAAATGCCTGTAGCGAGGTATAGGCGCAGGCCAGGTCGTCAAGCTTGGGCGTCGAGATAAACTCGTCGGCCCAGCCCCAGATGCGTGCATCCTGACGATTGACCAGGAACAGGTCGCGACCCAGGATCTGCTCGGGCTCAACATCCAGCTCTTCGGCGATCAGGGCATCAAAGTCACCCTGCTTGAGTTCGCCGGCGCTAATGAGCGGGCACAGGTCGACGGCTCGGTTGGGAGCAAAGCCCTCGTTAACGCCGCGGTTCATATGGATAGC
>JAXKHW010000252.1:0-1930 GCA_036549635.1 Collinsella sp.
GCCCACACCCGTGAGCGTAAGCGCCAGCTCAACGTTTTCCAAGATGGTCTGATGCGGACTGAGGTTATAGCTCTGGAACACAAAGCCGATGCGGTTGTTACGATAGGCGCCCCAATCGCGATCGTGAAAATCCTTGGTCGAAATACCGTCGATCAGCAGGTCGCCCGAGTCAAAGTGGTCGAGCCCGCCGATAACGTTGAGCATCGTGGTTTTACCTGAGCCTGAGGGACCCAGAATGGCCACGAACTCGTTATCGCGAAAAGACAGGCTTACGTTGTCGAGCGCCACCTGCGTAAACGACTGCGTAACGTACCTTTTGCAAATTCCTTTGAGCTCCAGCATGGACGGCAACCTCTCCTGCGCAGGCACCCTGCCCGCTCTCCTCCGCCGTTCGTATTCGACGCGTTTGTCCTACTCTATCCCCATTTTTGCCGGTGCCAGTGAGGAATGTAACGAACCGCGCCAAAAAACGAACGGGACGGTGCCTAAAAGAAGAGGTCCCGAGCGGGACCTCTATATGGTGGAGTTTATCTTGAAAGGTAGCGGACTACTTCGCACAGCGACACACGATCCTCGCTACGCCTTACGCGTTTTTTACTGCTCGCTATTCGCAATCGCCTGGTCGATAAGCTTGTTGAGTGCTGCGCGCTGCTCGGCGGAGCTGATGGCTCCCACGATTGGATCCCCTACGATGTTGCCATTCTGATCGATGACATACGTTGTCGGGAACGAGAACAGATTTGACGTGAACTTACCGGCCTCGCTATCCGACTTGAACCAGACGTTCTTATATGTCACGCCCTTCTTGCTCAGCACGTCCTTGGCATCTGCAATCTCGCCCTTGTTGCCATCGAGCGTAAAGGAATTGACGCCCACGACCTGGCCGCCCTTCTCGGCAAGCTCCTGATTCAGCTTCTCAAGATCGCCCAGCTCGCCCACGCACGGCTTGCAAGTAGTGAACCAGAAGTTCATGACGGTGACCTTGTTCTTAGAGAACAGCTCGTCGCTGTTCACGTCGTTGCCATCCAGGTCCTTGCCCGTAAAGCTGGGGAACTTCGTCGTCTCGCTCGAAGCATTGGCACCGGCCGTCATGCCAGCGGTCGAAGCGTCGACGCTCTCGCCTGCGCTCGGCGTGCTTCCACAGCCGGGGAACTCCTTCTCCAAGCTCTCGAGCTTGTCCTCGATCTCCTTGATCTGCTGTGCACCGGCCTTGAGTGTCTTAAGCTCATCCGCCGTGAACTCATCCTTGGCGCCGTCGATGGTCTTGAGCAGAAAATCGCCGTAATTGCTGCCGTCCTCAATCATTGCCGAGTCTTTATTTGCCGCATTGAATACCTTTTCCCACAGCGCGTTATCACTCGAAAGGATATCGTTCTCCTTTTGCATGAGTTTCGCATACAACTCGGCGGCCTCGTCGGCATTGGTCGGCTTCTGCGCAGTGAGTTCTGCGATCTTAGGATCGGAGCTCGCAGATTCGCTCGCATTGCCACCGGGCGCCGAACATGCCACAAGACACAAGGCCAATACCGGCACCATAAACAGGGCTGCAATCTTAGAAAGCTTCATAGTCATTCCTCCGTTTTGTCGAAGCTTGTTTACTTTTTATCAGCGGTCAAGGGAAGCTTTTCCGCCGACACATCCAGGCCATAGCGATAGCTGATGGCATCGACGGGACAGGCCCCAATGCACTTTCCGCACCGGATGCATTCGGCATGATTGGGCGCGCGGACCACATCGACGTCCATCTGACAAACCTTTGAGCACTTGCCGCACGAGACACATTTGCATGCATCGACCCGGATTCCCAGCAGGGATACCTTATTCATGAGCGCATAGAATGCGCCGAGCGGGCAAATCCATTTGCAGAAGGGGCGGTAGAACAAAACGCTCAGCACTACCACGGCAATGAGAACGGCAAGTTTCCAAGTAA
>JAXKHW010000253.1:0-3328 GCA_036549635.1 Collinsella sp.
CATGCGAAAGCCCGAGGCGTTTAAGCTCATCGGCGAGTGCGGACTCAAAGCCCTCGGGGCAGCTTGCGTAAAATTCCATGGGTGACCTCTCTGGTTGCGTCGCTCCATTATATGATGGATACTTCGTTTACTCTCGCCCCCGAAAGGAACCCATATGATTGATGCGTGCCCCGATTCCGCCGTGCTCTTTTTTGACGTGGACGGCACGCTGACGTCGTTCGATCCCGACAACATGACCGACAAGGACTTTTCGGCGGTTTGCCCCTCGCAGGTGGTCGTCGAGGCGTTTCATCGCCTGCGCAATGCTGGTCACCAGGCATTTATCTGCACGGGTCGTCCCTTGTGGCTGATTGCCGATGGTCTGCGTGCTTTGGAGCCTGCGGGTGTCGTTGCCATGGCGGGGGCGACGCTCGAGGTCGAGGGCCGCGTGGTGCATGAGGACTGCTTTGACGAGGACGTTGTCGAGGAGCTTGCACGCCGTATGGCCGCGGCAGGGATTGAGGCCTTTTTCGAGACCAACGTGGCTACTTTTGCCCTGGAACCTGCGGGTGTTGAGCAGTCGTCTCTGATCGGCACTTCTGTGGTGCACGGCGCCGAGGAGATGCGCGTCGACGGCAGTCTGCGCGTGGGCAAGGTATGCCTCAATGTGCCCAGTTTGGCTCGCGTAGCCAATGATGACGGCTTTATCGATTGCGAGTTTGAGCTGTGCAACACCGGTGGCCAGAATCGCGAGCTGAGCCCCAAGGGCATTGACAAGGGCGTGGGCGTGGCGCGAGCGCTGGCGTATCTGGGCCGCGAGGGAAATGCGCGCACCTTTGGCTTTGGCGATTCGGGCAACGACCTGGGCATGCTCGCCGCCGTCGAGACAGCCGTGGCCATGGGCAACGCCATGCCCGAGGTCAAGGCGGTCGCCGACTACGTGACCGACGATGTCGCACACGACGGTACCGTCACAGCGATGCAGCATTTCGGCCTCATCTAATGAATCCCGCGTTCTGACGTTTGCCCAAACTGCGACTCTTTGCTTTTGCATGCTCAATCGATTTATCAATCCAAACACTGAGGTGTTTATACCGTTCGCCGAGAAGATAAAAAACTGCAGCTCACGCCTTGATAAACGTAGGTAAAGTGTTTAGCAGTTTATTGGCCGTATGCTAACGAAAGGAATCAGGCAGATGGCAATCAAGGTGTTCGCTGACGGTGCAAACCTCGAGGGCATGCTCGACATGTACGAGAACGGCAACGTTCAGGGTTTCACGACCAACCCGTCCCTTATGAAGAAGGGCGGCGTGACGGATTACCGCGCGTTTGCCAAGGAGGTCCTGACCCACATCACCGATGTGTCCGTCTCGTTTGAGGTCTTTGCCGACGACGTCGAAACCATGGAGGTCGAGGCCCGCGAGATCGCTACCTGGGCCGAGAACGTCTACGTCAAGATTCCGTGCGTGACTACCAAGGGCGAGTCCACCGCCGAGCTGGTGCGCAAGCTTTCGGCCGACGGCATCAAGGTCAACGTCACCACCATCTTTACGCCTACGCAGGTTGATGAGATGGTCGAGGCCGTCGACGCCGAGACGCCGTCCATCATCTCGCTCTTTGCCGGCCGCATCGCCGATACCGGCGTCGACCCCATTCCGTTTATGACGGAGTCGGTTAAGAAGGCCGCCGCAAAGCCCAACTGCGAGGTCCTGTGGGCGTCCACGCGCGAGCTCATCAACATTTACCAGGCCGAGGCCTGCGGTTGCCAGATCATTACGGTGCCCAACAGCATCCTGGCCAAGCGCAAGAACATCGGTCGCGACCCGTACGAGGTCTCGCTCGACACCGTGCGCGGCTTTGCCAAGGATATCGCGGCGCTCGGTTTCCATATCCTGCCGTAGCGCGACCACCGACTGTACCGTGGGCTGTTCGCTCCGGCCTTTCCTTTCCCTATCGCTCACGCGCTCCGCGAGGGTCGCGCTAGGCAAAGGAAAGGCCGGGGTTGCCGGTACGAGCTTGCCAGCAAGTTGGCGCTTGGCTTCCATATCCTGCCGTGGGCAAAGGTACCCCCGCCTGCGCCGTGCAAAATTGAGAGTATTCAGCAAGGTAAAGGCTTTTACCAGTTGGGTGAAGCATGGAACGGCCCCCGTTTTGGCTCTGACGACGCTAAAACGGGGGCTGTTTTTTTGCTTTTTCGTCTCTGAGGGGCATCCGGAACGGTGGAATTTGCAGAATACTCGCGATTTTGCACGTCACCACAGGGGGTACCCCTGCTTTGGTGGTTTACTTCCCCTGTACCATGGTGAGCGAGATCTTCTTGCGGTCGCGATCGACCTTTTCGACCCACACCTTGACCGTGTCACCGACGCGCACCACGTCGCTCGGGTGCTTGACAAAGCGGTTGGCCAGCTTGGAGATGTGTACGAGGCCGTCCTGGTGCACGCCCACGTCGACGAAGGCGCCAAAGTCCACAACGTTGCGCACCGTGCCCTTGAGTTCCATACCGGGCTCCAGGTCGTCGATGGAAAGCGCCGAGCGGCTAAAGACCACCTCGGGCGCGTCGTCACGCGGGTCGCGGCCGGGCTTCTTGAGCTCGTTGACGATGTCGATGAGCGTGAGGGTGCCGCAGTCCAGGTCGCTTGCCAGCGCCGAGATGCTGCCCAGACGGCGTTCAATGTCGGGCACGCCGCCACGGCTGAGCTCGCTGGCCCCAACGCCGGCGCGCTTCAGGACGGACGTGGCCACCTCGTAGCTCTCGGGGTGGACACTTGTCGCGTCGAGTGGGTTCTTGCCGCCGCTAATGCGCAAAAAGCCCGCGGCGTTGAGATATGCCTTGGGTCCCAGCTTGGGGACCTTCTTAAGCTGGCGGCGATCGGTAAAGGCGCCGTTTTCCTCGCGGTAGGCCACGATGTTTTTGGCCACGCTCGACGTGATGCCCGATACGTATCCCAGCAGGCTCGCGCTCGCGGTGTTCACGTCGACGCCCACGCGGTTGACGACGTCCTCCACCACGTGGCCCAGAGTGCGCGAGAGCTCGGCCTGGTCAAGGTCGTGCTGGTACTGGCCCACGCCGATGGACTGGGGCGGAATCTTGACGAGCTCTGCCAGCGGGTCTTGCAGGCGACGGCCCAGGCTCATGGCGCCACGCACGGTGACGTCCAGGTCGGGATATTCCTGGCTGGCGAGCTCGGAGGCGGAGTACACCGACGCGCCGGCTTCGTTGACGATGGTGTAGCGAAGGCTGGGCGCCTGCTCGGCAATGAACTCCGAGACGACTTCCTCGGTCTCGCGGCTGGCGGTGCCGTTGCCGATGACGATGGTGTTGACGCTGTCCTTCTTGACGAGGCGG
>JAXKHW010000031.1:0-7447 GCA_036549635.1 Collinsella sp.
CAGGTAAGATTGAAGGGCCTGACGCCGGAGGAGTTCCGGAACCAGGCCCTTGCGGCGTAGTCGCTATTTATTCAGTCCAAGTTTCGGGGCGCAGTTCACAGGCACCTTTGTGGTGGTTTCTACGCACAAAAAGGCCCGGCTCCGTCTGATGACGCGGAGCCGGGCCTTGGTCGTTAGAACGGCGGAATATTAGTTATTCGACGGTGACACTCTTGGCCAGGTTGCGGGGCTGGTCAACATCGCAACCGCGCAGGATGGCTACCTCGCGGGCAAGCAACTGCAGCGGGACGCTCGCCGTGATGGGGCTGAACACGTCGCGAACGGCCGGCACGCGAATGATGCAGTCGGCAATCTTGTTAATTTCCTCGTCGCCCTCGGTAGCAACGACGATGACCTTGGCGCCGCGCGCCTTGCACTCCATGAGGTTCGACACGGTCTTGTCGTAGGTGGCACTCTTGGTGGCCACGGCGATGACAGGGAAGCCCGGGTCGATCAGGGCAATGGGGCCGTGCTTCATCTCGCCGGCAGCATATGCCTCGGCATGCAGGTAGCTGACCTCCTTGAGCTTGAGCGCGCCCTCATAGGAAATAGCGGCGCCCATGCCACGGCCCACGAACAGTGCGGACTGTGCGTCCTTGCACAGCAGGGCAGCCTCATGCACGGCATCGGTCTGCGTGTCCAAAATCCACTGGATCTGCTCGGCAGTATCGGAAAGCTCGCGGAACAGCATGCGTGCCTGTTTGGTGGTCAGGCGGTACTTGACCTGCGCCAGCAGCAGGGCCAGCAGCGTCAGGCTCACAACCTGGCCGATGAAGCTCTTGGTCGAGGCGACCGCGATCTCCTTGTTGGCCTTGGTGTAGATGACGCCGTCGCTCTCACGCGCCACGGGGCTGCCCACCACGTTGGTGATGCCGAAGACCTTGGCGCCCTTGATGCGCGCGTCGCGGATGGCGGCGAGAGTGTCGGCCGTCTCGCCCGACTGGGACACGGCCACGACGAGCGTCGTCGGCGTGATGATGGGGTTGCGATAGCGGAACTCGCTGGCCGCCTCAACCTCGGTGGGGATGCGAGCCCAGCCCTCGATGAGATTCTTAGCAATGAGGCCAGCGTGATAGCTGGTTCCGCAAGCGATCACGTAGACGCGGTCGATGTCGTTGAGTTCCTCGAGCGAAAGGCCCAGCTCGTCGATGTCGAGCTCGCCGGCCGGCGTCATACGACCGACCAGCGTATCGCGCACGACGCGCGGCTGCTCGTGGATTTCCTTGAGCATAAAGTCGGGATAACCGCCCTTTTCTGCCATGTCCAGGTCCCAGTCGATGTGAGTGACCTTGGGTTCGATAACGTTGCCGGCCTCGTCGGTGTACTCGACGCCTGCGGGCGTGAGCTTGGCAAACTGACCGTCCTCGAGCACCACGACATCGCGGGTGGCGTCGATGAGCGCGATGACATCGGAGGCGACATAGGCGCCGGTCTCGCCCGCGCCGACCACGATCGGGGAATCCTTGCGGGCCACGGCGATCACGCCGGGCTCGTCAGCGCACACGGCGGCCAGACCATAGGCACCGACCACGTGGGTGCAAGCCTCGCGCACGGAGGCCATCAGGTCGTGCGTCTCGGCATAAGCCTCTTCGATCAGATGCGCGAAGACCTCGGTATCGGTCTCGCTCTTAAAGTGGTGGCCGCGGCCCTCCAGCTCTTCGCGCAGCTCGGCGAAGTTCTCGATGATGCCGTTGTGGACGATGGCGATACGACCGTCGCAGCTGGTGTGGGGGTGAGCGTTAACGACGGAGGGCTTGCCGTGGGTGGCCCAACGAGTGTGGCCGATACCGCAGGTAGCGTCGCTGTCGATGTTGGAAAGCTCGCTCTCCAGGCCCGCGACCTTGCCCACGCGGCGGATGACGTCGAGGTGCGCCGCGGCGCCCTCGCCCACCTCGAGCGCGACGCCCGAGGAGTCATAGCCGCGATACTCCATACGCTTGAGGCCTGTGACCAGGATGTTCTTTGCAATATCAGAGCCGGTGTAGCCGACAATTCCGCACATAGGATAAATCCCTTCGTCCGCTTGACTGCAAAACGTCCACGCACAGGGGGCGCTGAGACGCATAACGTTCGAGTATTGTACTCACGCAAACGCAAGCTGATATACCAGAAGTGGTATATCAACTTAGATACCACCCGATGCACACACGTCCAGCCGGTCCAAACCACCACAATGGGGACAGGCACCTTCGTGGCAGTCGCGCTGGCAACGGCGTTTCCCCAGATAAACCTGCCAAAATAAACCTGTCCCTTTTTGGTAGGTTTAGGATGCTACAATCTGGCTTGTACTTGAAACGCATCAAAGGGGCCGCTATGGCAAAGGTTAAAATCAGCGACGTCGCGCGCGAAGCCGGGGTTTCGTTGGGCACGGTTTCCAACGCGCTCAACCATCCCGAAAAGTTGCGTCCCGAGACCCTCAAGCTCATTAACGAAACCATCAATCGACTGGGCTACCTGCCCAACCAAAGCGCTCGTCAGCTCGCGGGCGGCGCCACCAAGTCCTTTGGCCTGGTGCTCCCCCGTCTCGACCACGGCTTTTCACTCCAAATCGCCAGCGGCGCCCACAACGAGGCCCGCAAGCACGGCTACGACCTGCTCATCGCCAACGCCGATAACGACGATATTCTCGAGGACCATTACCTGCGCTACTTTATGGGCACCCAGATGTCCGGCGTCATGGTTCAGCCCATGGCATCCCCCGACTGGCACCCCGCCATGGTCAAGATACCCGTGCCGATCGTCCATCTGGACATCCATTGCTCCGAGCCCGGCTACTACGTAGCGGCCGACAACGAGGCCCAGGGTCGCATCATTGCCGAACTTGCTATCGCCCGCGGCGCGCACCATATTGTCGTCGTCGGCCGAGCAGCATTTATGCAACTCACCCTGCGCGTCCTTGGCATTCATAAGGCGCTCGCCCTGCACCCCGATATCAAGATCGAAGTCATCGATGCTGGCGAATGGAATACCGCTGCCGACGGCTACGGCATCGGTGCCCAAATCGCCGAGCGCCCCGCGAACGAACGCCCCGATTTTGTCGTCGGCCTGACCGACGTGTTGGCCTCGGGCGTTATCTCGGCGCTGGTCGACAAGGGCATCTCTGTCCCCGGGCAAGTACGCGTAGCAGGCTGCGATGGCAACCCGCTCGCTTGGAGTGGATCGGTCCCGCTCACTACGGTAGCGCCCCCGGGCTACGAGATTGGCCGCAAGGGCGTTCAATTGCTCATGGAGCAAATCGAGAACAAGGCCCCGGCGAAGACCAAGCACGTCCACATCGGCTCTGCCGCGCGCACCGTCACCGCAGTCACCGCCGCCGAGGATATCAACCGCCAAGAACTGGTACGTCCGTTCCTACTGGAGCGCGCCAGCACCCAGGCAAGCACCCAGACCGATGCCACGGCCATCAACCTCGGTGCGTATCTATAGTACGCCCGCGAGTATGCTAGGTCGCCGCTTAAGCAAAAGGGGCCCGACCATTGCCGGGCCCCTTTTGCTTAAGCGCAAACGTGGGCAATTGCTCGTTTCAACGCCGCAGCGGTCTAGCGCACGGCCTTGACTGCCGCCGCCAGGTCGAACAACGTATCGAGTACGGCCTCGCAGCCATCCACCACGTCCTGCGGCAGCGGCACGATGTCGGGGACGGCAAAGACATGACAGCCGGCCGTAATGCCCGAGACGCAGCCGTTGCGCGAATCCTCGACCACGGCACACTCCTCGGGGGCAAAGCCCGCGCGCTCGCAGGCAAGCAGATACATCTCGGGGTCGGGCTTGCCGTGCACGACGTCATCGCCGCAGGTCACCGTTTCAAACTTGTCAAAAAGACCGACCATCTTAAGGTTGCGCTCGGCCGTAACGAGGCGCGACGACGTCGCAAGGCCCACGTGATAGCCCGCAGCCAACAGCTCGTCTATGCACTCGGCGGCGCCGGCCTTAAGCTCCAGTTCGGTCTTGACCATCTCGTCACGAATCTCCTTGTGGCGGGCATAGACCGCCTCGGTAGTTTCGTGGCTGCCATAACGCTTATCAAGGATGTCCATGACGTCGGGCAGCGTGCGGCCAATAAACTGATGGATCAGGGCATCATCAATCGCGAGCCCCAGCTCAGCGGCGCCTGCCTTCCAGGCCTTAATCCCCAAACGCTCGGTATCGACCAGTGTTCCATCCATGTCAAAAATAACAGCCTTGATCATATCGGTCCCCCATCGACTCTCGCTGTCGCATTGCCGCAACTCTACCGCATTTGGCAACTTGTATATAACGTATATACCATATTGCACTTTCGTTACATAGATAGAAGTCTTATGGCAAGTAACGCATTAGGATTATAGTTTTCGATCGAGTACTCAACGATAAGGATCGTTTCATGATTTTAGACACCACGGCACCTGCAGAGGAGCTTCAAGACAAGCTATCAGCGCTCGAACAGCTGCTTTTGGCATACGGGCGCGTGGCTATCGGGTTTTCTGGCGGCGTTGACAGCAGCTTTTTAGCCGCCGTATGCGCCCGCATCATGCCTACCAATACCCTCCTCGTCCATCTCACCACGCCGCTCATCGGCACGCCCGAACAGGCTTCGTTTGAGCGGTCCGTTGATGGACAGGCCAATGAGGGGCCGCATTTTAAGCTCCCCGTGCTCAATCTTTCGGTCGATCAGTTGCAGCTCCCCCAGGTAGCCTGCAACGATGCCAATCGCTGCTACCACTGCAAGCACGCCGGCTTTACCGCCATCGTCAACCACGCCAAGTCGCTCGGCTTTCCCACCGTCATCGATGGCAGCAATGCAAGTGATCGCGGCGACTACCGCCCTGGTATGCGCGCGGCAAAAGAGCTCGGCGTACGCTCCCCTCTCATGGAGGTCGGCTTTACCAAGGACGAAGAGCGCGAGCTGCTGCGCGCATGGGGCTATCCCGTTTGGAACCTGCCGGCGGGAGCATGTCTTGCCACGCGCGTTCCCACGGGCGAGGAGCTTACGCGCGAGAAGGTCGATTTAATCCGCGCCTGCGAGGATTACCTGCACGATCTTGATCTGGCACAGGTACGCGCGCGCTTGATCGGCGGCTGCATGCATATCGAGGCCGCACCCGCAGATGTCGCCAAGATTGCTACCCTCGGTGGCAACGCCGTTGACGCCGAGGGCAAAACCCCGCTGCCCGCCGCCATCGAGTCCGCGCTGCGCGAGCTGGGCTGCGACCATATCTCCCCCGAGGTCACCCCCTACATTCACGGTGCCATGAATCAGTAACCTGCCAATAAGGGACAGGTTTATTTTGGCGGGTTTTATCTGGGGAAACGCAAAATAGCCCCACATACACAACCACCGCAGCTCCATATGAGGCAAATGAATCAGTAGCGTCTATCCCAAATCTTGAGTATTTGTTCGACAGAACGGCCCCTGCCGGCTCCTGCTAGACTGGTAGATTCCCAACCGTCCATCCAGGAGCCGCAATGTCGCGCAAGTCCGCCTACAAGCAAGTACTTTCCATCGGCACCGCCGTGGTGCTGGGGTTTGCGCTGTTCACAGGGTCGCTCGACGGGGCGCCCAAGCTGTTGTCGCCGCAAAGCGATGAGCAGGCAGCGGCTCTGGCCGAGAAGCAAGACGAGAGTCCCAGCCGCACCGACGACGAGGCGGACCTGGTTGCCCGACTCGAATCGGGAACAGCGAGCTCCGAGGACTCCGGCGATGGCTCCGAATCCGCCGCACCCGACACCGGTAATGCCGCTTCCGAGGACAGCTCCACCACCCCCATCGACGAGGTCGAAAACCCCGACCTTAACCGCGCCCGCGGCGTATACCTCAGCAGCATTCCCGACTACGCCGGCAACCCCTACGTTGCCCTTCGCGCCGACAGCACGCACCCGCTCGGCACGCCGTCATTCACACTCGATGAATACGATCGCGCCACCGAAGAGGGCTGCTTTAAGAAATTCTCCAAGCTCGACAGCCTGGGCCGCACTCGCAAGGCGCTTGCCTGCGTGGGCCCCGAATCACTCGGTCAGGGCGAGCGCGGCGATATCTCGCGTATCCATCCCGCTGGATGGCGCCAGCAGCGCTACGACTTTATTCCGGGCCAGAGCCTCTACAATCGCTGCCATCTCATCGCCTGGTCGCTCTGCGGCGAAAATGCCAACCGTAAGAATCTCCTCACCGGCACGCGCTATCTCAACGAGACGGGCATGCTACCGTTTGAAGAGCAGATTCTCGGCTACATCCACGACACGGGCAACCACGTGCTCTACCGTGTCACGCCCATGTATAACGAAGAGGAACTTGTCTGCCGTGGCGTGCGCCTTGAGGCGCAATCGGTCGAGGACCACGGCAAGACCCTCTGCTTCCACGTATATTGCTACAACCTGCAGCCGCACGTGCAGATCGACTACGCCACCGGTCGCAACCAGGCATCCGGAGACTAGTGCCGACCGCGCCACCCGTAACCCAAAGATGATCTGTCTTCCTCCGTCCCCCAGGGATCAAAAAGGGCCGCCCTGGGTTACCCAGAGCGGCCCTTGCATCGGCATGTATGTTGCAGGCAACGTCACACGCTACTTGGCGCGACCCTCCTCATAGCGCTCGACCAGCTTGGCCTGAACGTCATAAGGCACCTGCTCGTAGCCGGCGGGCTTCATGGTAAAGTCGCCCGTGCCGCGCGTGATAGAGCGCAGGCGCGTCGAGTAATCCGTCAGCTCGGCCAGCGGCGCCTGGGCAATGACCACGGTGTCGCCGCGCTCATCGGTCTCCATGCCCGTCACGCGACCGCGCGATGCCGAGATGTCGCCCATCACAGCGCCGGCGTAGCTTTCGGGAATAGTCACCGTGATTTCCTCGATGGGCTCCAGCACCACCGGGTCGGCATCGGCGCACGCCTTGCGCAGGCCGATGCGAGCCGCCGCGCGGAACGCCATCTCGTTGGAGTCGACGCTGTGATACGAGCCGTCGTACACAGCCACGCGAATGCCCGTGAGCGGGTAGCCGGCAATGATGCCGTCCTTCATGGTCTCCTGGACACCCTTGTCCACGGCGGGGATCAGCGAGCGCGGAATACGGCCACCTACGACCTCGTCCACAAACTCATAGCCATCGCTCGTGCCGTCAGGCCCAATGAGCGGCTCAACGCGCAGCCAGCAGTCGCCATACTGACCGGCACCGCCAGTCTGCTTCTTGTGGCGGCCCTGGGCACTCGCCGTGCGGCGGATGGTCTCGCGATACGGAATGCGGATCGGCACGCTTTTGGCCACGACCTTGGTGCGATCCTCCAAACGGTTGAGCAGTACCGAAACCTGCGCCTCGCCCACGGCGGAGATGATAGTCTGGCCGGTCTCCTCGTCACGATCGATGCTCATGGTCGGATCGGTCTTGCACGCCTTCTCGATAAACGTGTAGAGCTTCTCCTCGTCACCGCGGTTCTCGGCC
>JAXKHW010000254.1:0-2309 GCA_036549635.1 Collinsella sp.
GCATCTGGTGGCGCGGCCGCGGTATCCCGCTCGCACGCATTGGGCTTGCCTCCCTGCTTGCAAAAGCCGCAGTCGATGTTCCCGATGAACTCGTACAGCGAAATCTTGGCCTCTCCTTATCCGACCAGTATTGGATTAGGCCCCAAGACTCCGGCCTCGCGTGGGAAGATATCAATTTCTTCAATAATGCCTTTGATGACGTCTCGCTAACCATTGCACCCTTCGCCCCAGAGGGAAAAGTGGCTGCCGCAAAGCCCGACAACACCTCGGACGGCAATCTTCAAAAGTACTGGACATGCGAGGGCGGGCGTCGAATTCTGCATAAGGCAGGAGCGCACCTGAACCAGGAACCTTATAACGAGCTGGTGGCGACCACGCTCCACCGTCGCATCCTAAACACCTGCGATTATGTGCCTTACTCGCTCGAGGGCACGGGCACTTCCGCCCTGAGCATATGCGATGTCTTCTTAACTGATGAAGAAGAGTATGTCCCTGCGTTCTATGTAAACCAGTACGCGAACGCAGGTGAACGGCTAACCGACTACGAGCGATACGTAGCAAACTGCGAGGAGCTCGGGGTGACAGGCGTCAAGGATGCCCTTGACCGCATGATCGTGTGCGACGGCATCATCGCCAACTACGATCGTCATTGGCGTAACTTTGGCCTTGTGCGAAACGTAAACACGCTAGCCTGCAGACCTGCCCCCATCTTCGATTCGGGCTCATCGCTCTGGTGCAACATTTCTCTTGAGGAGCTTCGGGCAGGAGAGCACAGTTTTACCAGCGCACAATTTCATTCAAGCCCCGCCAAACAGATGTTGCTCGTCGAGGACATGGGCTGGTTTGACGGCGACAAACTCGAAGGCTTCGTTGACGAGGCAATCGAGATTCTGTCTAAAAACGATGCTCTAACAGCGAGACTGCCTTATCTAAAAGAGGCGCTAACGTGGCGCCTCAAAAGAATGATCGACATCGCTGAATGGAGTTAGCGAGACAGCATCGCCCCGCCAACTCCCCTACCTCCCGCGGAGGGCCTTGAGCTTTGCCAGCGCCTCGGGGCTCAGGCGACTGCCCAGAGTCATCTTGATCTGCGGGGCCTCTTCGGCCTCGTGAACGTCGTTATCGATCTGTTTGATCTCGTCCACCAGCATACGGCTCGAGATGCGCGTAACGCCCTTGCCCATGACGACGGCCTGGATCGTGCCGTCGCTCGATACCACGGAGCACGCGCGACCTTCCTCGCGTGCCTCGATGCAGAGCTTCTGCACCACGGTATCGGCAGAGACGCCCGTCGGCGAAAACTCGATGCGCACGCCGCGGGCCGGCAGGTTGGGGCGCTCGCTGGAGATATTGCCCGCGCCGTCGAACACGATCACGGCCTCGTAGCGGCCCTGGGCAAACGCGGCGACGTCGTTGATGAGTGCAGTTCGCGCCATATCGTGGACGTCGCTGGAATACGGATCGTCGGAATGGTCGTAGACGAGCTTTTCGTAGCGCGGCGTGCAGTGAATCACGTTGTAACCGTCGACCACCAGCAGCTCGGGCTTATTGGAGTGCACCGTCGAGACCGGATCGGCGATGGCCTGCGCAAACGCATTGCCGCCCACGCCATAGGTCGCGGCCGAAACAATCGGCTTGGCCGAGCCCTCGCCAAAGCGCTTGGCCTTGGACTTGGCGCGGTTCTTCTTGGACATGCGCTACTCCTCCCCCATGAGCTCGCCGGCATTGCGGCGCAGCCACTCAAAGCACAGAGCGGTGGTCGCCTGGGCCACGTTGAGACTCTCGGTCATGCCGCGCTGGGGAAGCTTGGTCAAAAAGTCGCATTTCTCGAGCACAAGACGCGAGATGCCGTCGCCCTCGGAACCCATGACGAGCGCAACGCGGCCCTCGAAGGGGGCGTCCCAGCAACTGCCTTCGGCGTGCTCGGAGGCGCCGCCCACCCAAAAGCCGGCGGCCTTGAGGTCATCGAGCGCACGGGCGATATTGGGAACCTGCGCGATGGGCAGGTGCATGACGGCGCCGGCAGAAGTCTTGTAGCTGCCGACGGTCACACCGGCGGCGCGCTTGTTGGCAATGATGACGCCCGCCGCGCCCACGACCTCGGCGGAGCGCACGATGGCGCCAAAGTTGCCGTCGTCGGTCACATGGTCGAGCACGACGACGAGCGCCGGACCGTCGCCCGCACGGTCGAGGATATCGGCAACATCGGCATAGGGGAAATTGCCCACCTCGAGCGCAATGCCCTGGTGAGCGCCATGGCTCGACAGCGCATCGAGCTGCGCGCGCGGCACATACTTAATGCGGACGCC
>JAXKHW010000255.1:0-7430 GCA_036549635.1 Collinsella sp.
AGGCCCAGGTCCTTGAGCTGGTCGCGGATGGCGTCGGCCAGATCCCAGTTCTTGGCGGCACGGGCCTCGGCGCGGGCCTCGAGAATCTTGGCAGCAGCCTCGTCCACGTCGTCGCCCGTGTAGGCGACCAGGCCGGCGGCAACGCCCAGCAGGCCCAGCGGCAGCTCGACCTTGGGCTCGGGAAGCTCGACGCCAAACGTATCGAGCAGCTCGACCAGCGTATCGGCGGCGGCCAGGGCAGCGGCCTTGTCGGCAGCATCGCCCGCCTGCTCCAGGTACTGGTTGCACTCGGTCACAAAGCCAAAGACAGCACCCATGGCACCGGCGGTGTTAAAGTCGTCATCCATGCACTCCTTAAAGGTGGTGCGGGTCTCGGCGGCCTTGGCGGCAAACGCCTCGGCAGCCGCTTCGTCGGCATCGGCCGTCGCGTGGTTCGCGGCCCAACGCAGGTTCTCGACCGTACCGGCGATACGCGTGAGCGAGTTCTCGGCACCCTCCAGGCGCTCCCAAGAAAAGTCGAGCGGCGAGCGATAGCTCGTCTGCAGCATCAGCAGGCGCAGGGCGGCAGCGGAGTGCTGCTCGAGGACCTCGGCCAGCGTAAAGAAGTTGCCGAGCGACTTGGACATCTTCTCGCCGTCTACCAGCAGCATGCCCGTGTGCATCCAGGTGTTGGAGAAGCCCTGGTGCCAGGCGCAGGTGGCCTGGGCGCACTCGTTCTCGTGATGCGGGAAGGCAAGGTCGGAGCCGCCGCCGTGGATGTCAATCGGGGTGCCCAGGTAACGATGCACCATGGCGGCGCACTCGGTATGCCAACCGGGACGGCCCTCGCCCCAAGGGCTCGGCCAGCTGGGCTCGCCGGGCTTGGCGGCCTTCCACAGGGCAAAGTCGAGCGGGTCGTTCTTGTCCTCGTTCTCCTCGATGCGCGCGCCAACCATAAGGTCGTCGATGTTGCGGCCCGAGACCTGACCATAGTTGGGATCGCTGCGCACGGCAAAGTACACGTCGCCGTTATCGGCTGCGTAAGCGTGGCCCTGCTCGATAAGCGTCTTGATCATGGCGATCATGGGGCCGATCTCCTTGGTGGCGCGGGGGCGCACATCGGGATCGAGCACGTTGGCAGCGCGCATGACGCCGATGAACTTGTCGGAGAACTCCGTCGCGACCTCGGCGGCCGTACGGCCCTGCTCGTTGGCGCGCTTGATGATCTTGTCGTCGACATCGGTGAGGTTCTGGGCGAACGTGACCTCGTAACCGCTCGCGATGAGCCAGCGGCGAATCACGTCAAAGCTGATGAACGTACGGGCGTTGCCGATGTGGATGTTGTCGTAGACCGTGGGGCCGCACACGTACATGCGGACCTTGCCGGACTCGATGGGCTGGAACTCTTCCTTTTTATGGGTAGCGCTGTTGTAGATACGCATTCGTTACTCCTTAACGGTTTTCTGTAGCAGGCAGACGGCCCAGGCGCCGATTCCCTCGCCCTGGCCTTCCCAACCGAGCTTTTCGGTCGTAGTGGCGGCGACGCCCACGTTTTCGACGTCAACGCCCAGGGCATGGGCAAGGTTGGCGCGCATGGCATCGCGATGCGGGGTGATCTTAGGCTGCTGGCAGGCAATGGTGCAATCGGCATCGACAAACTCAAAGCCCAGCTCACGCGCATAGTCCATCACGCGGGCAAGCAGCACCATCGAATCAGCACCCTCATAGGCGGGGTCGGTATCGGGGAACAGCTTGCCGATGTCTCCCCCACGGCAGGCGCCCAGAATGGCGTCGGCCAAGGCGTGCGCGAGCACATCGGCATCCGAGTGGCCCAGCAGGCCGCGCTCGTAGGGAATGTCGACACCGCCGATGATACATCGACGCCCCTCCACCAGACGGTGAACGTCGTAGCCATGGCCAATGCGCAGGTTACTGAACATGGGGAAGGTCCTCTCCCTCGGCCATGCGGCCAAGCAGAATCGCGGTTACGGGACGCAGGTCCTCGGGCACCGTCACCTTAAGGTTATCGCGTGGGCTCTGGACGCAGCGGACGCGCCCACCCATGCGCTCGACCAGCGACGAATCATCGGTACCGATAAAGCCCTCGGCAATGGCTGCAGCGTGGGCGCGCTTCATAGCATCGACGCTAAAGATCTGCGGCGTCTGCGCTGCCCAGTAGAGCTCACGCGGCGGCGTCTCGACGATATTATCGCCGTCAACGATCTTGAGCGTGTCGATCGCGGGCTGACCGCACACGACACCGTCGAGGGCACGGTCGCTCACGAGCACGTCGATAGCGTGGTCGATGGCCTCGGTCGTAATGAGCGGACGAGCGCCGTCGTGGATGGCGACATATTCGAAACCCGCCGGAACCGCATGCACGCCGGCACGGGTGGAATCCTGACGGGTATCGCCGGCATCGGCAAAGCTGATGGGCGTGTCATAGTCAAACGGGTCGATGGCCAGGCGGCGCATCTCGGCACGGCGCTCGGCAGGGCAAACCACGACGATGTGGCCGACCTTATCGCTACGATCGAACGCGCGGATTGACCAGCTCATGAGCGGACGGCCCGCCACGTTAACGAGCTGCTTGCCGCCGGGATTTCCAAAGCGCTGACCGCTGCCGCCGGCAACGACCACGGCGCATACGGGCGCCATTATGCGTTCCCCTGTTTGGTGCCCTTCATGCGGTACAGCGAGTCCGCAAGAATGGCAGGGTTGTTGACGCCAAAGTCGCCCAGGCGCTCCGGATCCTCGCTGATGTCGTCCATGAGCTCCTGCAGCGAGCCGTACTCGTCGACGATCTTCTCGGCCACGCCGTCGCGCACGACGGACACGCGCGAAAGCGTGCGCAGGCCCAGCGGTGTCATGACGGAGTCCTCGTCCAGGTCGTCGTAGCCCAGAACCGCCGCCACGTGTTGCGGGTCGGACAGGTCCTTAGGCGTCATGCGGCTCAGCTCGGCGCGAATCTTCTCGGCGTTGGCCTCAGAGGAATCGCTTGCGTAGTCGCGGATCATCAAGTCGTATTCGGTATCCATGCTGGAGCCCGCGAGCTGCTCGAGCTGCATCTGCACGAGCTTACCCTGGTTACCCAGCTTGACAATGCAATCCTTAAGCTCGGTCTTTGCCTGCTGCATGATCTCGAAGCTCGAGAAAATACCGGTAATGTCGGCGAGCGTGACGTAGTCGTCGAGCTCGAGGGCCGTCAGGCGCAGCAGGGAGCGATCGAGCGACTGACGGGTAGTCTGGAGCGTGGCGACGAGCTGGTTGACCGAGCTCATGATGGTGGTGACGGGCTGGATCTCGTAGCTCTTGCCGTGAACGTACACGTTGACGACGGCGCGACGAGCCGAAACCGAGATCACGATGGCATCAGTGAGCACCGACATGCGAGCGGCAGTACGGTGACGCATGCCCGTCTCACTCGTGGCGAGCGAGGGATCGGGATTGAGGTGGAAGTTGGCGCGCAGGATCTGGGTGAGGTCGCCATCGATAACGATGGCGCCGTCCATCTTGGAAAGCTCGAACAAGCGGTTCGAGGTAAACGAAATGTTGAGCGGGAAGCCGTCGTTACCGGCGGCGAGCACGTTTTCGGTGTCGCCGACGCAGATAAGGGCGCCCAGGTGACCGGCAATGATCATGTCGAGGGCGGTGCGGATCGGCTGGCCGGGGGCAGTCAGGCGAATAGCCTGTTCCATACGCTTTTGCAGCTCGTTCTTATCCAAGGCATCGCTCCCATCGTGTACGCTCCATAAACGCTAAATAGTTTCTCACGGTTTGTCCCTGCGGCGCTTGCGAAATCCGATGCTTACAGAATGAGCGAACACAGCTGAGAGCCCAACCCAAATCAGCTGTTCATGTGGTAGCATCGGGATTCGCATAAATGAGGGAGTAGTCGCGTGATCGGGTTCGCCTCCGGTGGCGCGGCAAGTCAACACACTGGCCGATGCGGCCTGGCTTGCCTTAATGAACGAGACTCGTGGCTGTGCGCGCAACGCGTACGCCACGGGTCTTTTTGTTACTCCCCCAAAAGGTACACGCGGGCCCGCCCGCAGAGAGGGAGCCAGACTATGGGACTCGCAGAGCTCGTGTTGCTCGCCGTTGGCCTTTCGATGGACGCCTTTGCCGTTTCCATCTGCAAGGGCCTTGGCATGAAGAAGATCAACCTTAAAGTTGCCGTGGTGCTCGGCCTGTTCTTTGGCGGCTTTCAGGCCGGCATGCCCGTAATCGGATGGGCGCTCGGCAGTCAATTCATGGGCATCATCGGACCCATCGACCATTGGATCGCCTTTATCCTGCTCGCCTTTATCGGCGGCAAAATGTTGTGGGAGGCCTTTACCGAAGACGAGGATGAAGGCGACGGCAAGGATGCCGAAAAGATTGACCTGGGCGAGTACCTGATCCTCGCCATCGCCACCTCAATCGACGCCCTGGCCGTGGGCATCTCGTTCGCCGCGCTTTCCGTCGACATCGTTCCCGCCGTATCGCTCATTGGCATCACAACGTTTATCTTCTCCGTCGCCGGCGTAGCGATCGGCCACACCTTTGTCGCGCGCTACGAAAAACCCGCCACCATCGTGGGCGGCGTCGTGCTCATCCTCATCGGGCTTAAGATCTTGCTTGAGCATCTGGGGATTCTCGCGATATAAAAAACGTCTCTCATAAGCCAACGTCAATGTAGGGGTCTCATGCAGAGTTTTGCATAATGCCTATTCGTGCAGACTTTTGCATGTCATACTGATATGCAAAAGTCTGCACGTTAGGAGATCGCCGTGAATACCCTTCCCATCACCACACCGCGCCAAGCTGGCATCTACGTGCGCCAGGCACGCGAGGCTCAGGGTCTCACCCGTGCCGCCCTCGCCAAAACGGCCAGTGTTTCGGAGCGCCTGCTCGCATCGCTCGAGCTAGGAGACGCCACCGGCATTCGACTCGACAAGTTGCTGACGATTTTCAATGCTCTTGGACTGGCACTCGCCGCTCAAGGGGATATCGGCGAAGCGAAAAACGAGCGACCAGTCGACGCCCCGCATGCCAATCCGCTGCCTCGCAGCATCCCCAGGCGCCATCACACTCAACGTCCTCATCATCGCAACCGTCGTAGTACCGCCATTCCGGCTCTTGCAGATACCCCCTTTACATCCGCACTCTACGACGAGGTCTTCGCCGATTTCGCCATGTCCAATCTCGGAGTCTCGATTGCCGCAAACGCATCTAACCAAACCAAGCCCGAAGGGAAATAGCCAATGGCCAGAACATCACTTCGGACCATTATTTGCGGCGTACCTGCGGGAACGCTCACGCAAGATGAGAACGGTCTTATCAGCTTTACCTACGATCATGACTATGACGGGCCAGCCCTATCGACCAACATACCCGTATCAAATCGCACATACGGCCAACAGGTCATGAATCCGTACTTGTTTGGCCTTCTACCCGACAGCGAGGACCAACGAAAAGCGATTGCCGCCGAATTCAACGTTAGGCCCAACAATCCCGTTGCGTTGCTCAGCCATATCGGACTCGACTGTCCGGGCGGAGTGCAGTTTTGTGCCGAAGAAGATGCCGACGCCGTCCTGCATCGCTCCGGCGAATACCGCCCTATAGACGACCACGAAATTGCGCTTCGTCTCAAGTCGATCAGAGATGACCGCGATGCATCGTGGATGGGTCTAGATGAAAGTTGGTCACTTGGAGGCAACCAGGGCAAGTTCGCACTCGCACTCATAGACGGTCGCTGGTGCGAATGCGTAGGTTCCTCGCCCACGACGCATATTTTCAAAAATGGCGTTATCGGATTTAAGCTAGAAGCGCTTAATGAGTTTGTCTGCATGAAAAGCGCCCAGCGCGCGGGTATCGCAACGGCGAACGTTGAGTATCGCTTATTTGAGGACGAACCCGCCCTCATTGTTGAGCGCTATGACCGTGTGAATGTCAAAGACGGGACAATCATGCGTCTACACCAAGAAGACCTCTGTCAGGCCCTTGGAGTGATGCCCGCTCAAAAGTACACGGCAGACGGCGGCCCGACCGCACGCGATATTCAGGAACTCCTCGTCAATACGAGCCATCATCAACTTAACCTGTATCTGTTTACGCAGATACTTTTCTTTAACGCCATCATCGGCGCACCGGACGCGCATGCGAAGAACTATTCCCTGCTTCTTGGAAACGGCGGCACAGCTATGATGGCCCGTATGTATGACGTTGCATCTGGGCTGGCATACGAACGTATGCGGCGAAAAGCGCGCCTCGCCATGAGCGTTGGCGGCGAAAACCGTGTGGGACGCATCGGTCCAGGCGCTATCCGCCGATACCACGGTATGGGCGACCCCGCGCTGGAGGCGGCACTCACCGATGCCGGGCTATCCGAGAAGTTTTGCTTTGCGACCATGATGGACCTCGCCTACGAGGTACCCATTTGCATGGAAGAGGTCATGGACGAATACGCCGATCTGCCCGGCATGGCGGACCTGCGCAAGCATATGCTCGGGCCCGTCCGCGAAAACTGCCAGCGCACCCTCGACCTCATCAAGGCGGATATGGGCTAGACGCCAATCAATTTCCCATTTCTTAAAAGAAGAGAGGGGGCACCCGTCGCAAAAGCTCGGGTACCCCCTCTCGTAATGTCATTTGCAATCCATCAGCAAAGGTTTTGGATCGCCGTCAATGCGACCTTTACGCGGCAAGGCGCTTGAGGACGTCGATGAGCAGTTCGTAGAAGCGCTCGGCAGAAGCGAGCTCCATGCTCTCGTCCGGGGTGTGGACATCGGAGAGCGTCGGACCCACGGCGATGGCGTCCAGACCGTGCAGGGCCTCGGCAAACAGTCCACACTCAAGGCCGGCGTGAATGGACTCGATGCGCAGCTCGGAGCCAAAGAGCTCGCGATAGCTCGCGACAAAGACGTCGCGGACCGGCGAATGCTCGGCATAGCTCCAGCCGGGATACTCAAACTCAAACTTGGCGTCGAAGCCCAGGACATCGGCCAGCGTCTGCAGGCGGTCCTTGAACTCGTTCTGCAGCGAGGTGATCGAAGAGCGCGGGGACAGCATGATCTTGACCTCGTCGTCAGAAGTGGCAACCACACCGATGTTGGAGGAAACCTCGACGGAGCCGTCGGTGGCGACGTTGCGGCGGATCACACCGTTGGGGGCAAGACGCAGGGCGCGGATGAGGGCAAGCGCGGACTTCTGGTCCATGGCCTCGACCTCGGCGTTGTCGGCAATCTCGACGGTGCAGGTAAAGCCGGGGTCGAAGACCTCGAGCTCGGCAGTGACGTCGGCGATGATGCCCTTTGCGATCTGGGCCGCGGCCTCGGCGGCAGCGTGGTCGGCGTAAACCAGCTCGGCCTTGCACTCACGGTTGATGGCGTTGTCCTTGGTGCCGCCGTTAAAGCTAACGATGGCGGGCTCGCCGGCAACCATCAGGCGGTCGATGATGCGGGCCATGA
>JAXKHW010000256.1:0-6242 GCA_036549635.1 Collinsella sp.
GCGCACGCCGACGTCGCAGAACCTGGCGGGTCTGACACATGCGCTGCAGGGCGTGCTCCTTGCCAACGTGCCCATGATTATCCTGACCATCGACCCCTGTATTAGCTGCACGGAAAGGTAGGCGCGGCATGAGTTTGCTGACATTTGCCAAGACGGCCTTGGGCTCTATGGTCAAGCAGCCGGTAACGGTGTGCTATCCGCAGGAGAAGCTCGCGGCACCCGAGCGCTTGCGCGGGCATATCGTCAACGACATGGATGTATGCATCTGCTGCGGCATGTGCGCGCGTCGCTGCCCGGCGGGCGCGCTCGCGGTCGATCGCAAGGGCGGAACGTGGTCGATCGACCCGTATGCCTGCGTGGTGTGCGGCGAGTGCATCGAAAGCTGCCCCAAGCGTTGCCTGACTATGGACACCGCCCGCACTCCAGTCGCAGCGGACAAGACTCCCACGGTAGAAACCAAACCGGAGTAGCGCTGGAATAGAGCTGGAATAGGGGCCGGTGGGGCAAGAATGCCCCACCGGCCCCGCGCGTGAACGCGCGGGCGAGCCGCCGCGAACAAAACTATGCCGGATTACGGGGCTGGATAGCGAACCTCCGACCATACAGAAAATCGCAAAAACAAAACCGCAGGTAGATTGCTTGCTGTTTTTCAAAAATAGGGGGTATGGATGAGGACTCCGACTTTAGCCCCGTAATCCGGCATAGTTTTGAAATAGCACCATATCCGTAGAAGCCCTTGATCTCCCGTGGACAGAGGGAAACGGATCATTTTTGCCTTGCGAGGGCTGCCGCGTGACCCGTCTGCCACGAAATGGGCCTATCTACTACGTTTAGGCGGCAGCCCTCGACCACGTCAAGTAATGCGAAATGAAAACCGCAGGTAGAACGCTTGCGGTTTTTCATGAAAAGCGGCTATGGTCGGGGGTATCGAGTCAAACGTAGTAGATGGCCCGATTTCGTGGCGAGCGTTACCAACTGATCCCCCGGGGACGGAGGAAAACGGATCATTTTTGCCTGATGGCTCCGAGTCGCACCCGTTTTCCTGCGAAAACTCTCGTGTCTCATCTTTGGTGAGACATTTGTCTCACGCCCAAAATCAAATCTGAAACGTGTGTCACCTGCCCTAATTGTGTCTCATTTCGTAACTTTAGGCTGATGCAAGGCCTGAGACCGCGAGAAGGGAGACACGATGGGTAAGTACACGAGGGGTCTCTTGGCGGTGATACTGGCCGTAGTGCTGGTGTTGCCAGCCGCAGCATTCGCCATGCTGCCCGAGGCCAACGCCAGGTCCAGCACAGGAATGGACGGACCGATAATGACCGGAAAGGTCGTCGACCCCGATACCAGCGGACGCTGGGAAATCTGGGCGGCAGGCCACGGCGGCAATAAGGTAACGACCCAAAACGTCGGCCGAATCTGGACCGATAAGACGGTCAAGGCAACCGGGGAAAACGAAGAGTCGGACTTTTTGACCACGCTTTCGGCGATGTCCTCGACGTCTAATTCAACCGTGACAGTCACCACGCCACTTGACATCGTGATGGTGTTGGATGCCTCCGGCTCGATGGATGATCCTATGGGTGGCGGAGATCGCACCAAGCGTATCGATGCACTGAAGAGCGCTGCGAACAGCTTTATCAATACCATCGCCAAACAAAACGAGGCTATCGAGGGCGTTGATAGGCAGCATAGGGTTGCCATTGTTAAGTTTGCGGGTGATAAGACTGATAAGGTCGGCAATGACACGTACTATCAAGGCCAATACAAGTACAACCACTCGCAGGTAATGAAGGGTTTGACCGATTGCTCCGGCGGCAGCGTGAAAGCTCTTAAGGATACAGTTGCTGGAATCAAGCCAAGCGGTGCTACGCGTGCCGACTATGGTCTGGAACTGGCCGGGGATATCACTTCTGGTCGCGCAGATGCCAAGAAGACCGTTGTGTTCTTTACCGACGGCAAGCCAACGAGCTACAGCGAGTTTGATTCTGACGTCGCCAATGCTGCCGTGACGGCTGCCAAGAAGATGAAGGATGGCAAGGCCACCGTTTATACCATCGGCATCTTTAGTGGAGCGGACCCTGTTGCCGATCCCTAGAAAAAGGGGACAAGCGACGTCAACAAGTTTATGCACGCCGTGTCGAGTAATTATCCCGATGCCACGTCGTATGCGAGCGACGAGCTTGGCACGCGCGCGGAAAATTCCGACTACTACAAGTCGGCGACCAATGCTGAAGAGCTCAAGAAGGTCTTCGACGACATCTCACAGGCCATCACATCGGAGCCGCCTTATCCGACCGAAATCCATAAGGGCTACGACGAGACCAAGTCCGGCTACATCACGTTTACCGACGAGCTGGGCGACTTTATGCAGGTCGACGGATTTACCGAAGTCGTCATCAACGGCATGTCGTTTACCAAGGCGAGCAAGACGGTCAACAAAGAAACCAATACCGACACCTACGAGTTTTCCGGCAAGGCAAAAGACCTGCTCATCACCGTGCAGCGTGCTGGCGATGACAATCCCCGGAAGGGCGATATCGTAACGGTTAACATTCCTGCGTCGTTGATTCCGCTGAGTCACTTTAAGACCGTAGACGGCAAGCTTTCGGTCGACAACGTTAAGCCCATTCAGGTGAAGTATGCCTCGAGCGTGAAGAGCGCCGCACTTGACAACCTGTTTACGCCCGAGAAGGTAGCAGGGCTCAAGAACTACATCGAGCATAATACGACTGTCGTTGACGGCACCAAGACCGTGAGCTTCTACGCGAACAAGTGGAGCGGTGGTGCGCTGGGTGATACGGTTGCGACCTTTGAGCCGGCCGACACCAACCGCTACTACTACTTCCAGAAGCAGACTCCCATTTACGCGGATAAGGACTGCACGCAGCCTGCAAAGAATTCGCTGGCAGATACTGGCACCTATTACTACAAGGATGAGTTTGAGGAGCGGGGCTCGAACGGCGAGGCCAAGCCCGCCACTGCTGTCATCGAGTTTGTCGGCGGCGACGCAGCGAAGTTTGACGGCGCTCTTGTTGCCGACGAGGACGGCAACCTTTCGTTTAGCGTGGGAACCGCGCGTTTGGCCTTTATCGATGAGCTCCACACTACCAAGGGCAGCGTGGGCGGCAACAGCACTGGTACCGCGACCGACGTTCTCAACCCCAAGTGGAACAACGTGTCTGCCAAGGCGACCGCGACGCATGTCAATTCCTACCTGGGCAACAACGGCAAGATCAGCTTTGCGTATGACATGACGCCGGCAATGGTGAACACCAAGGCCAGCTTTGGCCTGACCAAGGTGCTCAAGGGTCGCGACTGGACGAATGCTGACGCGTTTGAGTTTGGCCTGACATCCGAGAGCGGCGCCCCGATGCCTGCGGCTAGGACTGCGACCGTGCGCAAGGCTGACCTGGACCAGGGCAAGGCTGCCATCGACTTCGGCACGATCGAATACACCGAACCTGGCACGTACGTCTACAAGGTCAGTGAAAAGCATGCCGGGACCACGATTGACGGCATCGCCTACAGCAAGAACGTCGCGGAGATCACCGTGACGGTAACGCCCGACAAGAAGGGCGAGCTGAGCGCTGGCGTGAAGGTGACCTCGGGCGAGACCGAGTTCAAGAACGTTTACGCCACGAATCCTGTTGAGTCCAGCGTCACCGACCAGATTACCGTGACCAAGTCTCTGACCGGGCGTGACCTTACGGCCGACGAGTTCAGCTTTGAGCTGCTCGAAATCATTGACAAGGAAGTTAAGCCTGTCGAGACCGTTAAGAACGCCGCCGACGGCAAGGTGACGTTCAGTGCCATCAAGTACACCGAGATCGGCCAGCACACCTACAAGCTGCATGAGGTTAAGGGCAACGCCGGCGGTATTGACTACGATGACGCGGTCTACACCATCGTGACGACCATCGCCGATAACGGCAAGGGCCAGCTGGTTGCCACGCACGAGCTGAAGGACGCCAAGGACGTCAAGAGCATCGAGTTCAAGAACGCCTACACCACGAATGCTACCGAGGCATCGCTTGCGGGTATCAAGAATCTGCAGGTTGACGACGCTCTGACCCCGGCTGATATCACCGGCAAGTTCACCTTTACCGTGACCGGTGAAGAGGGCGCGCCTATGCCTGCGAGCACGAGCGTGCACAACGACGTTGACGGCAAGGTCGACTTTGGCAAGATCGCCTTTACGCTCGACGACCTTAACAAGGCTCTGGGCGAGAAGCCCGAGAAGCGCGAGCACACCTTTACCTACACCGTGACCGAGTCCGGCGAAGTGGCTGGCGTGACCAACGACGCCAAGCTGTCGCGCAAGGTTTCCTTCACCGTGACTGATGACGGCAAGGGCAATCTGAGCGTATCCCGCAAGCCGGACGGCGATGTGGCATTTACGTTCACCAATACCTATAACGTGACGCCTGTCGAGACGAGCGTTACCGACCAGATCACCGCGAACAAGGTCCTGACTGGCCGCAATCTCATGGACAGCGAGTTCTCCTTCGAGCTCGTCGAGGGCGACAAGGTCGTCGCCACCGGCAAGAACGACGCCGAGGGCAACATCACGATGAGCGCCGTGAAGTACACCGAGGCCGGCGAGCACACCTACACGCTGCGCGAGGTCAACGGCGGAACCATCAGCAAGGGCATCACGTACGGCGACGCCAAGTACACCATCGAGACCACCATTACCGACAAGGGCGATGGCACGCTCAAGGCTGAGCATGTCCTGAAGGACGCCACGGCTGCGACCTTCAAGAACACCTACAGCGTGACCCCGACCGATGCAGACCTCGACTTTGACCTGAGCAAGGCCATCGACGGTCGCGAGTGGACGGATGGGGACGAGTTCAGCTTTACCATTACCGCCCCCGATGGCGCCCCGCTACCCGATCCTGCAACCGTAACCGTGAGCAAGCACGATGCGAAGGACGGCATTGCCGCCATCAAGTTCGGCAAGATTCGCTACACGGCTGCCGGAACCTACAAGTACGAGATCCGCGAGAACGCGGGCAATACGGTCGGCATGACGTATGACTCCCACGTCGCGACCGCCGAAGTAACCGTGACCGAGGACGGCGATGGCAACCTGACCGCCAACGTCACCAAGAAGGAAAACGGACGCTTTACCAACACGTACCGCACTGAGCTTAACTACACCGCGGCCGGCGGCCTCAAGCTCAGCAAGAGCCTCTCCGGACGTCCTATGACCGAGGGTCAGTTCACGTTTACCGTGACGCCTGCCGACGAGGCCTCGGCCAACGCGCTCGGTCTGCTGCCCGGGGCCAACAGCTTCAAGTCCCCCGAAGCGGCAGAGGCAACGGTCGGACTGATCGACATTCTGGCTGGTCATGAGGTTAAATTTACGCAGGCTGACGCCGGCAAGACCTTCAAGTACACCGTAGCCGAAAAGAACGACGGCCAGCCCGGTTACACCTACGATGACGCCGTACGCACGGTGACGATCGCCATCGCCGACGACACCGCCGGTACGCTCACTGCTACGACGACCGTTTCCGGTGGTCCCGAGGGCACGCATGAGACGGTCCACAAGAGTGGCGAGAACAAGGTCGAGAAGGCCCCGGTGCCGTTCCACAACAGTTACAGCGCTACGACCAACACGCCTGGTGGTACCGCTGCTCAGGTCGTTGCCACCAAGACTCTGACCGGTCGCCCGATGGCCGACGGCGAGTTCTGGTTCGGCATCGCCTATCAGGGTGAGCTTGTGGCATACGAAAACCTCAAGCCCAATATCGGCGGGCATGTGAGCTTTGATACGCTGCACTACGACACCAAGATGCTTGCTAATCTTGAGGCTGCTGGGCTTGCTTATCGTACCGATAAGGACGGCAAGCTTGCCTGGACCATTAACTACACGGCCTACGAAGATTTATTCGGGCTGCCGAATGGCGTTTCCGCTACAACGTGGAGCTTTGGCTTTAAGGTTATCGTCGTCGACAACGGTGACGGTACCCTGATGGCGACGGTCGACTACGGCGGCGTCGAGCCCTTGTTCGAGAACGTCTACGGCGCCGACGCCGTGGATGCCGCGCTCACCGGTACTAAGAAGCTCCAGGTTGCCGAGGGCCTGACCCCGGCCGACATCACGGGTAAGTTCACCTTTACCGTGACCGCCGACGAGGCAGGTGCCCCGATGCCCGAGCGCACGACCGTAACCAACGACGCAGCCGGTAACGTGGACTTTGGCAAGATCCACTTTACGCTCGAGGACCTCAACC
>JAXKHW010000257.1:0-8205 GCA_036549635.1 Collinsella sp.
GCGGCTTTGCCAGCTGCGAGATTGGCAACAAGCTGACCGAGGATGAGCAATGGGCAAAGATCGCGCTGGTCAAGCGCATTGCCGAGCGCGTTTGGAAGTAACGCTACCGCTTGCAGGTGACGGCGCGTGCGAGACATGGCGTATCGCGTACAATGGTTCGGATCGTATCGTTCGGGCAGGTTATCCGATATGCCCGATCGCCCTTCCATTCGAAAGGACATCCATGTCCCAATCCTCGACGCCCGCCGTCACCGATGCCATCTACGATGCATCGTCGCTTGGCCGCCCGCGCATGTTCCTGCTCGGTCTGCAGCACCTGTTTGCCATGTTTGGCGCTACCGTGCTGGTGCCCGTGCTCACCGGTCTCTCGGTTTCGGCGACGCTTTTGTTTGCCGGCTTGGGTACGCTACTGTTCCACTTCTTGTCGCGCGGTAAGGTGCCGGCATTTTTGGGCTCATCGTTTGCCTTTATTGCCGGTTATGCCGCAATCGCGCCCAACGGCGAGACCGAGCTTTTGCCCTACGCCTGCCTGGGCGTAGCCTGCGCCGGTCTACTCTATCCGGTACTTGCGGCACTCTTCCGCGCCTTTGGCGCCAAGCGCGTCATGCGCTTCTTCCCGCCGGTGGTGACCGGACCTATCGTCATTTCCATCGGTCTGATCCTGGCAAGCTCCGCCATTGCCAACTGCCAGACCAATTGGCTCGTCGCCGTTATCGCCGTGGCAGTGATCGTCATCTGCAACATCTGGGGCCGCGGCATGGTCAAGATCGTGCCGATTCTGTTGGGCGTCGTGGTGAGCTATGCCGTTGCGGCCGCGTTGGGTGAGGTCGATTTTTCGGGCGTTGCCGCCGCGCCGTGGGTCGGTCTTCCCATCGTGTGGAACAACACCGTGTTTGCGCTCTTTGGGCCGCAGTTCGATAGCGGTCTTGCCACGACGGCCATCATCACCATCATGCCGCTGGCCTTTGCGACCATGATCGAGCATATCGGTGATATCTCCGCTATCGGCTCCACTTGCGAGCGTAACTACATCGCCGACCCCGGCCTGCACCGCACGCTGCTCGGTGATGGTCTTGCCACGATTCTGGCTTCGCTCTTTGGCGCTCCGGCCAACACCACGTATGGCGAGAACACCGGCGTGCTCGCCCTGACGCGCGTGTTCGACCCGCGTGTGATTCGCATTGCCGCGTGCTGCGCCATCGTGCTTTCGTTCTGCCCCAAGTTTGCGGCTGTCATTGCGGCCATGCCGGCGTGTGTAATCGGCGGCGTGTCGCTCGTGCTCTATGGCATGATCAGTGCCGTGGGCGTTCGCAACCTTATCGAAAACCAAGTCGATTTCCAGAACAACCGCAATGTGCTGGTGGCCGCTCTGGTACTCGTGCTTTCGCTCGGCATTGCCTATAGCACTGCCGGTGCCATCGTGCTGGAGCTGGGCGGCGTGACGATTTCGCTTTCCGGTCTTGCCGTGGGTTCGTTGGTGGGCATCGTGCTCAACGCCATTCTGCCGGGTAACGACTTTGAGTTTGATGTCTCCGAGCTCGAGGAGGCTGCTGAGTAGCAGCTGCGTTCAGATAAAACAAGATATGGTGCCCATGCGTATATACGCGTGGGCACCATTTTTAATGCGTCAGTATCCAGCGTATGCCACGCGCCATTCGTAGATCGGTTTGGGCAAAGTGATTGCCGGGGTTGAGTTCCAGTGTTGTTGGAATGCTGCGCTCGACGAGCAACGCTTCCATCGCGCGTGTGTCTTCAAGGACGTGTCGCATCATGCGGTTGGGCGTCTTGGTTTCCTTTTTGCCGAGTGACAGATAGACGGCTTGTGGGCTGCCGGCAAATGGCGCCGTGCTGGCACGGTCGACAAAGTCGGGAAACCATAGCGACCCCGATGCGCTCGCGGCGCGGTCAAAGGCGCCGGTTTGCCAGAGGGACCAAAGCGCGAAGAGGCCCGCGAGCGAGTAGCCGGCAATGCCGCGCCAGGTGGGCGGCTGAGGAAGCGACGACTCCACCTGGGGGATTATCTGATTCAGCAGCTCATCGAGAAAACCGGCAGCTTGGCCGTCGAAAGGCTCGGCATCGCGTACGGTTCCGTCGCATTCCCAGGGGCTCAGCTCGCGATTCCAGTTGAGACCGCCAATGGCGACAAGGGTGAACGGTGGGCAGTCGAGCTCTCGGCAGCGGTCATAAACCTCGCTGCCGTCGCCCATGACTACGGGGAGGTAGATGGCAGGCGCGCTTTCCGCATGATTCGAATAGACGGTTATCTGCTTTTGATGCGCTTCCATGGCCTACTTCTCTCAGTGTTGTGATATCGGCAGTCCCAATTGTCGCACGCCAGCGCATGCCGGTTGGGCTAGACCAAAGACAATCTCGTGCATCCCCTGCGGACGCATATGGAAAACGCCACCGCCGGAGGGGAGCTCGGCGGTGGCGTTGTTAAACGGTGCTGGGGCTCGGGGCCTTCGCGGGAGCTGCCATGTGCGCAGAGGCGTCTAAGAACGCTTGCGGCTCGCCATGGTGCCTGCGGCGATAGCGGCTGTTCCCGCAAGGACGGTTGCCACGATGGCCGCACCCGAGGTGTCGCCGGTTGCCGCGAGCACGCCGGTAGTCTTGGCTTTCGTGGTTGAAGCCGCAACGGCCTTGGTCGGCTTTGAGCCCTCAGGCTTGGGGTTCTGCTTGGACTCCGCGGGCTTGCTTTCTGCGGGCTTGGTCTCGTCGGGCTTGGGGTCTTCCGGCTTGGCTACCTCGGGAGGTGCGATGGTCGTACTTTTGGCGACTGCTTTGATATAGAGGGAGTCGACCGTGGCGTCGCCCGTGCCGATGGCTTGGCCTGCCTCGTAGATGCCGTCACGGAGCTTGCGATAGTCAATGACCTTGCCGCCTTCGGGCGTCTGGATGGCGGCGTTCTCAATCTTGATGGTGCCGATTGTCTTGCCGTCAGCGCTCATGGCACGGACAAAGATTGCCGCTGTATCTCCTTCGGCCGTTACCTTGCTGCGGATGATCGAGATGACTGCGGGTGTGACGCCCTCGCTGGTCTGGGCGATGATGCCGATGTTCTCGCCTTGGGGTTCGCGCCTCGTCTCGCCATCTTGGTTTTCGCTGTAGGGGATGGGGCCGTCGCCGTTCTCGACATAGCGGGCTATGGCCTTGACAACGGAGTCGCTGATGTAGATGTGGCCGCCCTTCTCGTTGGGTCGATCGTTTCTGGTGGAGAATGCAGCCGAAACCTCGCCTTCCGCAAACGCGTCCACGGTGGAGCCGTTCTTGACGACGATGTCGTCCTGGTAGGTGAAGAGGGCGTTGGCGCCACCGTATCTGCCTTTACTTGCACGGACCGTCACGTTTGCATGATCGAGGGTGATGCCCTTGTGGGCATAGACGCCATATTCAACACCGTTTACGTTGAGGGAGGCGTTTGTGGCTGCGAGGCTGCCCTTGGCCTCGACGGCAGCGTCTTTCTCGGAGCTTGCCTTGACCTGGCTGCCGTCCGAGATGTTGATATTGCCGCCGCTCCAAAGAGCCTCACCATCGGCTGAGCTTGCCTCGACCGTCCCGCCACCCTTGATGGTGAGGTTCTTGTCGGCTCCAATACCCTTGTCCTTGGTAGCCCTGGCGGTGACGGCTCCGCTGTCGTCAATCGTGATATTGCCGTTTGCCCTGATGCCATCCGATGCACCCGTGGCGTTGACGTTGCCCGAACCTTTGATAGCGAGATCACCTCCGGCATTGATGGCATCAAACCCAGTGCTCGTGGCGTTGACGGATCCGGCTCCGTCGATGTTGATATTACCCGTGGAGAGGATAGCGTCCTCAGTAGATGTCACGCTGAGCGTGCCGCCCTCGTCGCCTTGGATATTGAGCTCGGCATTCTCGTTAGTGCCATGAGAAACGTTGATGCTTTCGATCCATTCGGCAGTGACGATGTTGGTTCCCGAGTAATTCACGTCGAGCTTGCCTGCGGCCTGGATCTCGCCGCCGTTATAGTTGTTGAGCTTCAAGTCGTCGGCGCCGTCCCACGACCAGGTACCGGCCTCGTCGCTCGCCGCGGTGTTGTACTTGTTGCCGCCGACCTTGACCCATTCCGCTGCGAGCGAGACGCTCGGCATGAGCAGCGAGCTCACCGTGAGCGCGCACACGGCGCCCGCGACGATGCGGCGCGTCACGCGGCGCCAGCTGCCGTGCGCGAGTCCTATGCGACGGCGAACGTCGGGTTCGGCAACATGGGTTCCGGCGGTAGTGTCATTGCGTTTGGGGGTCGTGAACAAGGCTGCCATGGTTGCTCCCGTTCTCATAGGGCCTATACGACTAGATTCAGCGTATCTGCTGGATGTTGCCGGCGGTAGTGCCGTTTGGAGGGCAAAATGGCCAAAATGGGGGAGAAATAGGCCGCACGCCGGCGCAGGGACCGGCGCTAAAAGAAAAGCGCGGGGCCGCATGGCGACTCCGCGCTTTATTGTTCAGCTTTTGCAGCCTTGCCCTTACGCTACGAAGAAGTAGACGAGGAAGGCAAGGGCCGCGATCCACCCGTCCCGTGCGAAAAAGTGTTTACGAGCGCTTGCGGCTCACCACGGCGCCTGCGGCGATGGCAGCTGTTCCCGCAAGGGCGGCTGCCAAGATGGCTGCGCTCGAGGCGTCGCCGGTTGCTGCGAGCTTGCCGGCGGTCTTGGCTCCCGTGGCTGCAAATGCAACGGTCTTGGTCGTCTTCGTGCCCTCGGACTTGGAACCCTCGGGCTTGGTCTCGCCGGGCTTCTCCTCGGGCTTGGTCTCCTCGGACGGTGCGATGACGGCTTTCTTGGCGATGACATCGTCGTAGGGAGAATCAATCACGGCGTCGCCCGTGCCAATGACTTGGCCTGCCTCGTACATGATGCCGTTACTGAGCTCTTCTTTGTGGCGATAGTCAATGACTTTGCCGCCTTCAGGCGTCAGGATGCTGGCGCCTTCGATTTCGATGGTGCCGATCGCCTTGCCGTCCGCGCTCATGGCAAGGGCGAAGATCGCCGCCGTGTCTCCCTCGGCCGTGACCTTACTGCGGACGATGGAGATGGTCGCAGGCGTGATGCCCTTCTCGGTCTGGGCGAAGATGCCGATGTTCACGCCCCTGCGCTCAGGGGTCATCTCGCCATCCTGGTCTGTACTGTAGCAGTCGGGACCGTCGCCACCGATTTCGGCATAGCGGGCTATAGCCTTGACAACGGAGTCACTAATGTAGATGTGGCCACCCGCTTCGTTGGGGTCGTAGTTTCTGGTGAAAATCGCAGTCGAGAATTTGCCCTCTGCGAGCGCATCCACAGTCGAGCCGTTCTTGATGACGATGTCGTCCTCATCGGTGAAGAGTGCGCTGACTTCCCCGCCATCTGAGCTTGCGCGGACCGTCACGGTCGCGCCATCGAGCGTGATGCCCTTGTAGACATAGATGCCATACCCAACGCCACTTGCGTTGAGGGAAGCGTTCGTGACCGTGAGGCTGTTTTTACCGTCGATGGCGGCGTCTTCCTCGGAGCTTGCCTTGACCTGGCTGCCACCCGAGATCTCGATGTTGCCGTCGGCCCAAATCGCATTGTCTTTGATAGAGCTTGCCTCTACCTTGCCGCCGCCCTTTATGATGAGGCTCTCGTTAGCATCGATACCCTGATCCTCGGTGGCCTTGGCGGTGACGGTTCCGCTGTTGTCGATCGTGATGTTGCCGTCGGCCCTGATGCCATCCGAATCGCCCGTGGCGTTAACGTTTCCCGAGCCCTTGATGGTGACATCGCCCCCGGCATCGATGGCATCGTGCTCGGTGCTTGTGGCGTTGACAGTGCCAGCGCCGTCGATGTTGATGTTGCCGACGGAAGTGATGGCGTCACGAGAAGATGTCACGTTGAGCGTGCTGGAAGCGTCGCCCTGAATATTAAGCTCGGCGTTCTCGTTCGCGCCATCCTTAACCTTGATGCCGCGGCCGTCGTCGTTAGTGACGGTGTTGTTGCCCTCGTAGCTCACGTTGAGCTTGCCCGCTGCCTCGATCGCGCCGCCGTCATAGCCGTTGAGCTTCATATCGTCGGCGCCGTCCCAGCTCCAGGTGCCGGCCTCGTCGCCCGCCGCGATGCCGGCGTTGTACTGGGTGCCGCCGACGTCCACCCACTCCGCCGCGAGCGAGACGCTCGGCATGAGCAGCGAGCTCACCGTGAGCGCGCAGGCCAGGCCGCAGACGATGCGGCGTGTCACGCGACGCCAGCTGCCGTGTGCGAGCAACGTGCGACGGCGCACGTCGGGCTCGGCAAAATGGGCTCCAGAGGTTTTGTCATTGCGCTTGGGGGTCGTGAACAAGGCGGCCATGGTTACTCCCATCCTCATAGGGCCTATGCGATTACGCCCAGCATATCTGCAGGATGTAGCCGGCGGTAGTGCCGTTTGGAGGGCAAAATGTCCAAAACTTGGGAAGCAATACATCGCGCGTCCGTGCGTTGCCTGGCTTTAAAAGAAAAGCGCGGAGCCGCTCGATGCGACTCCGCGCTTTGGTGTTCTGCTTTGGCAGCTTTGCCGCTACGCTACAAAGAAGTAGACGAGGAAGGCGAGGGCTGCGATCCACATGAGCGGCTTGATCTTGGAGGCCTCACCCTTAAAGAGCGCGACGATCACGTAAGCGATAAAGCCCAGGCCAATGCCGGCAGAGATGGAGTAAGTGAAGGGCACGCCGGCGACAATCATGAACGCCGGGAAACCCTGCGACACGTCGGACCAGTCGATCTCGGAGGCCTCGCTCATCATGAGGTAGCCGACGTAGACCAGAGCACCGCAGGTGGCGGCGCTGGAAACGATGGTGACGATGGGGGAGAAGAACGCGGCGAGAATGAACAGCACGCCGGTGGTGACGGAGGTGAGGCCCGTGCGGCCACCGTCGGCAGCGCCAGAGGTGGACTCGACGAAGGTGGTGATGGAGGAGACGCCCATAAAGCCACCGGCAGCAGCGGCCACGGAGTCGACGACCAGGATGGGACGGATGTCCTCGACATTGCCGTCCTCGGTCAAGAACTCGCCCTGCTTGGCGACGGCCATCGCGGTGCCCATGGTGTCGAAGAAGTCACTCATGAGCAGCGAGAAGGCAACGACGAGCAGCATCGGGTCGGTCAGAACCTTCACGATGGCCATGTTGCCGTCGGCGGTGCTGGCAAACGGGGCGCCAAAGGTCGAGAAGTTGAGCGGGGCGATAAGGCCCTCGGGCGCATGGGTGACGCCCAGCGGGATACCGGCGATAACGGCGACGATGATGCCGATGAGCAGCGAGCCCGGCACGTTGCGGGAAGCCAGGGCAACCGTCACGACGATGGAGATGATGCCGACGATAAAGGTGGGGGAGGCGATGTCGCCCAGGCCGACGAGCGTACCGGCGCCAGCGGTGATGATGCCGGCGTCGCACAGGCCGATCATGGCGATGAACAGACCCAAGCCAACCGAGATGGCGTGGCGCAGGACCACAGGGATGGCATCCATGATGGCCTCGCGCAGGCCGCAAAGGACGAGCAGCAAGATGACGATACCCTCGAGGAAGATAACGCTCATGGCTACGTGCCAGTCACCGCCGCACATGGTGGTGGCGATGCCCGCGATCATGGCGTTGATGCCCAGGCCCGACGCGCAGGCGAGCGGGCGGTTGGCGAAGACGCCCATGCAGATGGTCATGATGCCGGCGCCCAGGCAAGTGGCGCAGGCGAGCGCTCCCGCATCGATGCCGGCGCCCGAGAGCACCGCGGGGTTGACGGCAATGATGTAGGCCATCGCCAGGAACGTTGTCAGTCCAGCGCGAAGTTCAGTCCCGATTGTGGACTTGCGCTCGCTGACGTGAAATAGTTCGTCCATGTATACCCTTTCCTTGTTCGGCCCCGAGTTTAGGCCGATTGACACGAACTCACTCACTATATCGCCTTTACAACCTTGCTGTTCCTCACATGTTGATGTTCGGCGCTTTGTAGCGGACGGGCGGTATTTTCCGTATGAAAATGTGTGGGTACCGTATACTTAAGCAGTTACAACGACCCCTATGGAGGAACGTATGATTAAAGAGCTCTGCCACGACGAGGCTATTCTGTCCCAGCGTTGCGAGGTCGCGACCGTCGAGGACGAGTCGGTGGCACAGGACCTGATCGATACCATCAAGTCGCTCGACGATGCCGGCTGCCTTGCCGCCAACCAGATCGGCGTCACCAAGAAGGTCTGCGTCTA
>JAXKHW010000258.1:0-10406 GCA_036549635.1 Collinsella sp.
GCTCTCCGGCTCGTGCGGAACTCGCGATGAACCTTACGTTCCGCGTCGCCGGGCAGACGCCTCGGTGTTGAAGCGCGGCTTGTCATGGGGGCATCTGCTGAACATATATAAGTCGAAGGCCACGTCTTGTGGCCTTTTTTGCATCCGGAAAGCATGTCCCAGAATTCACGTCCGGAGTGGGATGCAGTTTCCGCTTGGGACCCGATTGGGAAAGTGTGTCCCACTATTCAGCTGGATTCCGGGATGTATTTTCCGGTTGAGGCTCGTTGGGAAAGTGCGTCCCACTTTGGGGGCTGATTCTGGGACGTGGTTTCCGGTTGGCTCTCATTGGGAAAGTTCATCCCATTTCTCGGCCTAATTATGGGACGCAGTTTCCCGTTGAGGACCCTTTGGGAAAGTGCGTCCCGGTCTGGGCGCTCAAACTGGGATGGATTTTCCGGATGAGGGCTTGACGGAAAATGTGTCCCGTTCCGGGCGCTAATTGTGGGATGCAGTTTCCGCTTGCGGAGTCTCCACTCAACAGAAAACCCGGGTGGCCTGTTTTTTGGCTACCCGGGTTTTTGGGTTGTCGATATGTTCGACTGGCTACTAGTGGGTCTTGCGGCGCTTGATCAGCATGATGAGGGCTATCACTACGAGCGTTGCTCCCGCTGCTGCTGCGGTGGCGACTAGGGCGAATGTTTGGTCGCCGGTGTTTGCGAGGTTCTTCGCTGTGGTCGTAGTCTTGACCTTGGTGTCGGTCTTAGCTCCGTTGTCGGACTTGGGCTTGTCCGGGTTCGTCGGGGTCTCAGGAGTCTCGGGGTCCTTTGAGCCTTCGGAATCGGTTGGGCCGGCGGTGTTTACCAGCGTATGGTCCAGGAACTTCTTGGCGCCCGCACTTGCCTGTGAGAACAGGCGGCGCGTGCGGATCGGGGTGGCGTTCACCGTTGTGGGCGCCGTCTCCTCGGCCTCGATATTCACGAGCGTCGTGCCGGTGTCGAGGCCCGCGTCGTTGTATCCCACGTGGCAGTAATACTGCGCACCGTCATCGTCTGCGGTCAGGTCAATCTCGAGCTTTGAGGCCGTTCCAGCCGCGAGGTTGCCATCGGCACCCACGAGCTTAAACTCTGTCTCGCCGCGGCCCTTGCGGTACCACATATAGGTCGGTGCCAGCCCTGTTTCGCCATCGTCGGCACCGAGTTGCTTCACATGGCCAATCGCCGAGAGCGTCAGGTGGCTTCCCGCCGCGCGCTCAACCGAAGAGTCGTATCCAAGATCCGACCCCTCCGCAGCATCCGCCGCAGGTCCGCTCACGGTCATCGTCATGCCATCGGGCATGGTCTTGACCGTGATGATTGCCGAGCGAATACCTGTTTCGGTCGTGGATCCGTTCTTAACGGCGGCGATGGCGAATCGATACTCCGTATTGGGCTGCAGCCCATCCCACTTGAGCGAGGTCTGCGTGTTGTCGGCAATCTTCCAGCTATTGACGACCGCATCCGCCGCATTGCTCTGCAGCATGCCCACGCCGTAGCTAAAGCCACTCTTGTTTGCGAGTACATCGTCCCAGCTAAACGTAACGCTGGTCGAATCGACGGCGTTTGCCGTAAAGCCCGTCACGGCCGGCGCGTCGGGCATCTCGACGTCCTTAACGTCATAGCCCACGATCCAGAACTGGTCGGTGTCCTTGGTGCCGAGCTTGTCGCCCGAGTCTGCCTCGAACTTGTCGACATCCACCGCGTTGACGCCCAGACGCCACACAAAACCGTACTTGCCCTGCGCGGCCTCGGGCAGGTTGTCGACGGTGCCGCCGTATTCGGTCGATTCACTCGAGGAGTTACCCGTAGTAAAGCCGGCGTTGGCACCAAAGCACAGGCCGCCAAACAACTCGTGCTTTGCGAGCTTCGCGCCCATGACAACGCTGCCGTTCAGCGTCAAGCCGAGCTCGAGCTCCTGCTCCTTGCCCTCCTCGACTTCGATGGTCTGCTCAATGCTCGCCCCCGACTGCGCGGCGGCGCCGTTAAACCCATCGTGCGTGTAGGCGCGCGTTACGCCAGGCTTGCCCAGGCCAAAGGAATCCCCAACGGGAGTCTCGCCGTTGAGCGTCGTTTGATAGGTTCCGGGTTCTCCCGACCGGTTGGTCAAAAAGTAGCTGAGCGGCGTCATATTGTGCTGTTTGGCAATGCGGTCATAGGCCTCGACATTAACGACCGAGGTCTGCGCGCCGAGCGACACGGGCGCCGCCATCACGCCCTTGCCACCAGTTTCCTCATTTTCGATCTCATACTCGTAATAGACCATCGGAATCGTGTAGAGCACGGCCTTGTCACCCTCGCCGGCATGCGACTCATAGCTTACGCTTGCGCTGACCGTGCGCTCGCTCCGGTAGTCATAGCATCCCTCGGCGGCAAAATCGACTGAAGCATTCATCGCGACCAGGGGCGGACCGGTCTGCACCTCGACGGCAACGCCCAACTCGGCGCCAATGGTATAGCCCTGGGATGTCCCCGTGCCCTTTTCCTCTCCGTATGACGTGCCGCCCAACACCAGATAGCCGTATGCCTGCTCCAGATCCTCAACATAGGGCGCATCCTGCAGCACGGCAAGCACGCGCGGGTTGGTATAGACCTTGTAGCGGTCCTTGTACGTGATCTTGACGCTGTCGTTGTCGACATCGGGCAGCGCGAGCGAGATAAATGTGCCGTAGGTAGTGCCGCGACGGTTGCTCTCGCTAATCACCTGCTCCTCGCCGCGGCGCACCTTTCCGTTCTCGTCGAGCGAAAAATGCGAGGCGGTCATCCAATAGTAGTCATCGTTCTTGCGCAGGTCCTCGTCGCGGTGCTTGCCCACCACGGCGATAAAGCTCTCGTTATAGCGGTCCGAACCCGAGACGCTGCCCGCCTTGACGTCGCTGATCCACACCTGCTCTATACCCTTGTGGTCATGCTTGTTGCTGCTGTTGTATTGCTGACCGCTCATGCTCATGGTTCCGACCATGGACCCCAAGCCCTGAGCCCCGCTCTGTGCCGTGTTGCAGGCAAAGTCGCGGAACACATCGCCGCCCACGAGCACCTCGTCAACCGCCAGCTGCTCGGACAGGCCGTCAAGGTTGGCAGTGGCAAGGGCAATAGGCGCCAAGGTGCACGGATAGCGCTTATCCTGAGCGCTATCCTTCCATGCGCTGTTGGGCACATGCATCAGCCCATAGGAGGCGAGGAGCCCGTCTCTGTATTCCTTACAATCGGAAAGCTTGAACTCGCCAGACTCCGAGTCAAAATACGCGTAGCGGTACAGCGCGCCGTACAGCCCCTTGCTGCCGTCAGAAGCGCCGTAATCAAAAGCGCTGCGTTGCCAGTCATAGCCCGCAAGAATAAGGCCCGTGACGGTTTCACCCGTCTTCTTTCCTTCTTCATCGTAGGCGGCAAACGTGCCGAACGTCGCATTCGCAGCGACCATGGTCTTGCCGTTCGCGGAGAGGGAGATTGCGCCCGCGTCGCCCAGAGCATCGACATGGACGAGCGCACCCTTGGATGCATCCCACGAAAACAGCTCGCAATGCGTCGACTTATCAATATTCTTCTTGCCGTAGGGTGCCGAGACCACGATGGCGAGGTCATCGCAAAAATCGCGATCGAGGTCGCCGGCCGCTAGCGAAACGACAGGAGCTGACTGAAGCTGCGTCCAGGAGTCGTTCCCGCCCTTGTTGTGCGTGGTGTAGTCCGCGGCGTTACCGGCATCGATCTTGACGACGCTTTGCTTCCAGTTGCCGCCCTCCAAGTCATACATGTCGACTACAGCCTTGCGCACGCCGTTCTCGTCGACATAGCAGCCCGCGTAGACAAAAAGCTCGTCGACGCCGTCGCCATCGACATCGCCCGCCTCGACATCAAAGACGGCGTCGTGCTCTTGCAGGTAACCGGCATCCAGGTACTTAAAACGGCCTTCGTACATCATATTAGTGTTGACCGTCACCGGCAGGTGTGTGTCGAGAGTGCGCGTACGCCCGTTGCTAAACGAGTAGAGGACCAGCTCAACCTTTCCGGCGTATGACTTGCCGTCAATCGTCGTGGAGGAACTGTCGCCGTAGGCACGGAGCTCGGCAACGCGGCTCTTTTTGCCCGTGCTGGCGTCGCTGCAGAACTCAACACTCGTGGCGTGAATGCCCGAGAAACCGTTGTTGTCGTTGGCGAGTACTGTTGAGGACTCATTGTTGCTTAGGTACGACCAGGTGCCGCCACCGTAGTCGCTATGCTTGTAGAGATCGCTGTTCGTATCGAAGTTGTTGACGTTTTGCCAGAACTTTGCGGCGCCCCACACACTTCCATAGCCATCGGTGAGTTTGCTGCTGCCGCCAATGTCACCGCGCTCGACGTTCTCGAGCTTGTCGCGCAGAGTGTAGCGATTGCCATGGCTACCGTTAGCTGCCATATAGACCTCGCTGCGCGTGGCAAACGTCGTGGGGGTATCAGTGGAATAGGGGCCAACGGTATCGGCCGGAATGTCCTCGCTCGTGCCCAGACCCAAATCGCTATAGTCCTGCTCGGTCATATCGGTGATTGCGGGCGCGTCTGCCGCCTGGGCAACCTGGGGCGTGGCCATAAAACAGGCGACACTCGTTGCAATCAACGCAGCAAGCGCCGCCGTCCCGGCAAGCGGGATTTTCGACAGCCTACGGATACGGGGGTGCGGAACGTACATGAGGGACCTCGCTTTATTCGAGTGGAGTGGACTCATTTTTGCAAATGATACATCCGATGCCCGATATCACGTGTCTCATTTTCGCCAACGGCGTGTCTCATTTTTGAGAATCCGAGATGCCGCGGAAATCTTATCCCAGCTCAAAGGCCATTTCTGGGATGTATTTTCCGTCGAGTGCCTCATCGGGAAACTGCATCCCATTTCAAGCGTCGATTCTGGGACGCATTTTCCCCTTAGACCCTCAACCGGAAACCGCATCCCACTTTGAGCGCAAATTCCGGGATGCATTTTCCGCTTGAGCCTCATTGGGAAACGGCGTCCCACTTTGAGGGCTGATTGTGGGATGCATTTTCCGGTTTTGCTCTCATTGGGAAAATGCATCCCGTTTCTTGACCGAATAATGGGACGCAATTTCCCGTTGGAGCGCCTTTGGGAAAGTGTGTCCCACTTCGACCGCCCAGAGTGGGATGCACTTTCCGCAAAGCACCTCAACGGGAAACTACGTCCCATTCCAAAGGCAAATTCCGGGACGCACTTTCCGAAACCCCGCCCATCCGGAAATCCCATCCCACTCTGAATACATCCAGCGAACATATGCGAGCGTGTTGTCCAGAACGGCCTCGTCATCGGGGTGATGGAAAATATCGTCCCAGACGCTTGCCATCGTTGCGCCCACGAGTGTCAAGAAAAAAGCCTCGAGGATTTCGAGGCTTTCACCATTTGTATTGTTTTGCACGAAGGACCGCGAACGGCGAAGCTACTCTCCCAGCACGGCCTTCTTGGCGGCTGCAGCCATGTTATCCAGATCCTCCTTGGTGGGGTGATCCTTTGCGGCAACCCAGTTGTCGAGTAGCATCTTAAATCGGGCGTTGTCGGGTTCTTGCTCAAGCATTGCCTCGTAGCGCTGCTTTACCGCAGGGCCCATCTTGCCCTGGCACATCGCCCAGCCCGCAAGCTCGGCATCGTTGGCCAAATTGGAGGTCACGCGGTCGATAATCTGCTGGTAATAGCTCTGGTCGGCGCCAAAACCGCAGGTGCCAAACAAGAAGACGCGCTTGCCGTGCAAGGCGGAGAGCAACGCCGCGACCGAAGGCGTGCACGCACCCTTGTCGCACCAAAAACCGACGAGCACCGTGTCGGCCGCGCAGGCGCCCTGCGCCTCGAGCGCAACCTGATCTGCATCCGCATCGTCGCTCAACGCCGCGGCATGGACAAACTCAACACCCGCAGCCTGCAGAGCGCGCTTGATCGCGCCCGAAACCATCCTGGTATTACCGCTCTTGCTGTTAACCACCAAAGAGCACGTCATAGTCACGTTGCCTCGTATCCCCCAAAACTAAAGCCACTAATGCAATTTATTAGATGACTATCTTAGTACTAACGTGACAGATGTAAACCACCGTCTGTCGATTGATTAATTTGCCCCACGGGCTTGCTCACTGGGCAAACTGGCTGCGATAGAGTTCGGCGTAGAAGCCGCCTGCCGCTAGCAGCTCGTCGTGCGTGCCGCGCTCGATAATCTGCCCGTCGCGCATCACCAGAATGCAGTCGGCGTTGCGGACGGTGCTCAGGCGGTGCGCCACGACAAAGCTTGTGCGACCGGCCATGAGCTCGTCGAATGCCGCCTGCACCTGCAGCTCGGTGCGGGTATCGATACTCGAGGTCGCCTCGTCCAGCAGCAAGATAGCTGGGTCGGTGAGCATGACGCGCGCGATGCACAGCAGCTGTTTTTGACCCTGGCTAAACGTGCCGCCGTCCTCGCCGATGACCGTATCGTAGCCGCCTGGCAACTGCACGATAAACTTGTGCGCGTGCGCGCGCTTGGCGGCTTCGACAACCTGCTCGCGCGTAGCTCCTGGGCAACCGTAAGCGATGTTGTCCGCCACCGTGCCCTCGAACAGCCACGTATCCTGCAGCACCATGCCAAAGGCGCGGCGCAGGCTTGCGCGCGTGTAGTCACGCGAGGAACGGCCATCGACCGCAATGCGACCGGCATCGATATCGTAAAAACGCAGTAGCAAATTGATGAGCGTCGTCTTGCCGCAGCCCGTGGGGCCGACCAGGGCAAAGCGCATGCCGAGCTTAGCCTCGATGCAGATATCCTGCAGCAGTTTGCGGTCGGGCACGTAGCTAAAGTCCACATGCTCAAAGGTCACCTCGCCCTGCGGGACGGCAAGTTCCACGGCATCCTCCGCGTCGGGCTCCTGCTCGCGCGCATCGAGCAGCGCAAACATGCGGCGCGCCGAGGCGTACGCGGTCTGGATCTGCGTAATGACGTTGGTGACCTCGTTGAACGGCTTGGTGTATTGGTTGGCATAAGACAGAAAGATTTGAACGCCGCCCACCGTAAGCGCCGCAGGCACGCCCGTGATCACGCCCACGCAGCCGATCACGGCGACCACGGCATAGATGATGTTGTTGATAAAGCGCGTGCCGGGGTTGGAGAGCGAACCCATAAACTGCGCGCGCTCGCCCGCGGTGTAGAGCTCGGCATTGAGGGCATCGAAGCGTTGCTGAGCGTTCGAGCCATAGGCAAAGGCGTCGACAAGCTTCTGCTCGCCTACGTACTCCTCGATATGACCGCCGAGTTGGCCCTGGATGCGCTGTTGAGCAGTGAAGCTCTTATTGGAAAGCTTGGCGATGGCACCGGCTGCAAAAATGGAAAGCGGCGTGACGAGTACCACCACAAGCGTCATGGTCAGGTTGATGGAAAGCATAAACGCGAGCGTGCCAACGATGGTAATAACACCGGTGAAGAGCTGCGTGAAGCCCTGCAGCAGACCGTCGCCCACCTGGTCGACGTCGTTGACCACGCGGCTCATAAGGTCGCCGTGGGCATGGCTGTCGATAAAGCTGAGCGGCATGCGGCTGAGCTTATCGCTCGCCTCCACGCGCATATCGCGCACCGTCTCGTAGGACAGGCGGTTGACGCAGTAGCCCTGTAGCCACTGGAAGGCCGCGGCACCTACCACGACAATCGCGAGCCTAGTAACAAGCGGCAGCAGCGCATCGAAGTCCACCTGTCCGGCGGCAACGATAAGGTCGATGCCCTCGCCGACGAGGATAGGTGTGTAGAGCTGCAGGATCACCGAGATGGCGGCACTCGCAAACGACGCCGCAAACGAGACACGGTGCGGGCGGACATAGCCCAGCAAGCGGCGGGTCACCGCACCCACGGGATAGCGCTCGGGATCGCCGGGCTGGCGCGGACCGTCGCCCAGGTCGTTGAGGTTATCGTTACCGGACACGTTGGCCGTCATCGTGGCGACCGAACCGGAGGAAGTGTACGGATTCATTTAGCAGCCCTCCTTTGCGCAGACGGATGCGGGGGCGCACACGGCGCCTGGGGCGGACGCGGGTCTTGGGGTGGGCGTGGGCGTCGTGCTCCCCTGCTGGCCCTCGAGCTCCTCGCGTCGCAGCTGCGACTGGCAAATCTCGCGGTAGAGCTGGCAGCTTGCATACAGCTCGTCATGCGTGCCCAGGCCCGCAACCGAGCCGTGGTCGAGTACGCAGATCATGTCGGCGTCGCGCACGGTCGAAACGCGCTGGCTTACGATCACCGTAGTCAGCGGCAGCCCGCCCTCGGCGGCACCGCGCACACTGCGCTCGCGGATGGCATGGCGAAGCGCCGCGTCGGTCTTAAAGTCGAGCGCCGAGGCAGAATCGTCCATGATCAATATCTGAGGCGAGCCCACCAGGGCGCGCGCGATGGTCAGGCGCTGGCGCTGGCCACCGCTAAAGTTCTTGCCGCCCGCCTCGACCGGGGCATCGAGCCCCTGGGGCTTGTTGCGCACGAACTCGCTCGCCTGCGCCATGTCGAGCGCCGCCCAGAGCTCCTCGTCGGTCGCCGACTCGTCACGCCAGGTCAGGTTGCTGCGGATGGTGCCGCTCACCAGCGACGCGCGCTGCGGGACGGTCGCGACCACACGGCGCAGCCGGTCGAGCGGCCAGGTGCGCACGTCGGCGCCCATCACGCTCACGCTGCCGGTACTCGCATCGTACAGGCGCGGGATGAGCGAGACGAGCGTCGACTTACCGCTGCCCGTGCCGCCGATAATGCCGAGCGTCTTGCCCAGCGGCAGCTCCAGGGTCACATCGTTGACGGCGTTGGCAGCGCCGGCGCCAAACGAGAAGCTCGCATGGCTCAAGCCCAGCGCAGGAACGGGAGCGACATTGCCCGGCTTGGGCAGCGCGACCGGCTGGTTGCCCTCGTCGGTGATGCTCGGCACGCAATTGAGCACCTCGTTGATACGTGACGCACTGGCGCTCGCCTTGGTAAAGACCACGACCAGGTTGGCGACGTACACGATGGAGGTCAGGGTCTGCGTCATGTAGTTCACAAACGCCATGACCTGGCCCTGCGTGAGCTCGCCCACGTTGACCTGAATGCCGCCCACCCACAGGATGGCGCACACACCCAGGTTCATCACCAAAAACGTCACGGGGTTGAGAACCGACGAGAGCTTGCCCACCGCGATGGCGGTATTGGCCTGGTCATCGGCGGCTTGGGCAAAACGCTCACGCTCGTGGCCCTCGCGCACAAAGGCGCGAACCACGCGGGCGCCCGAAAGCCCCTCGCGGCAAATGAGCGCGATGCGGTCGAGCTTTGCCTGCAGCTGCCTGTAGTACAGAATGCAGCGCGCCATGACAAACCAAAACACCAGGCCGATGGCGGGCGTGCAAATCAAAAAGATGATGCCGAGCTTAAGGTCGATGGCAAGGGCCGCGACCATGGAGCCCACCGCTAGGAAGGGCCAGCGGATGAGCATGCGCACGCCCAGCGCCACAGCGAGCTGCACCTGGTTGACGTCGTTGGTGATACGCGTGATGAGCGACGGCGTGCCAAAACGGTCGAGTTCGGCATAGCTCAGCTTGTTGATATGCTGGTAGAGCGCGCCACGAATGTCGGTGCCCATGCCCTGCGAGGTGAGCGCCGCCATCTTTTGGCAGACGAGCGTAAACGAGATGCCGATCACAGCCATGGCGGCAAGCAGCATACCGTAGTGGATAACGGCGTTCACGTCGTGCGCCCCAATGCCCTTATCGATCATCTGGGCAATCACCAGCGGCGTCAGCAGGTCAAAGATTACTTCAATCAACTTGCACGCAGGACCAATCACCATATACCGGCGAAACTTACCACCAAAACGCCTGAGCAGCTCAATCATGTATAGGCGCTCCCTATCATCATTCACATTCAATTCGAACCATGATAGTACCGCCACCCCAAAAGAAGCGTAAACAACTCAACAGGGATTCGAATCCTTAGACAGGTAAGAACCAGTACCTCGGCACAGCCAACGACCGGTACTCCACACGAGATAAAATTCAGATAAATGCGCCTTTGCAGGAGCCTCTTGGACCATGTAGCAGCCGATGTTTTGGCAACGCCAGCGAGCGGCATAACGTCAGGAATTCAATTATCAGATAAATGTGACCCTTCAGGCGGTTTTGGTCGGCTACCCGCGAGTGCCGGCAGGGCGCTTGGTAGTCGAGCGATCCCGCAGGCAAAGCCGAGGACCAGCGAGACACCAAGCGCCCTGCCGGCACTCGCGGGTAGCCGCGGCACCAAAAAGCGCCTGCGCACTCGATGGATCCGGATGCCCGACAGAGGCTCCTTATGGCTGCTTCCTTCCGGACCTGACCAGATTCGGAACATGTCGTCATCCGAACCCATCGAACGCGCTAGGCGCTCGATATATATGACCCGCTCCCGCCCAGCGGAGCAA